>CAZQWL010000025.1:0-7922 GCA_964597225.1 uncultured Candidatus Saccharibacteria bacterium
TCAAATGATTGTAACAAAAACAGATAAAATTCACTGGCGCGCCCCGAAACTATTCCGGGACGCGCCTTTCTTTTGTGTTTTATAACCACGGGTCGGGTGGAAGCGCCCGTCCTATTTTTACGTATTCTACGGTATGCTACCTATATGATTCGACATATACGAGGGACGGTTGCGGATATAGCTGAAGGCTAGGTGGTGAATGATGGCATCTCCTTGCTCCAAGGTGCATGGCGAGCCTTGGATAAACCAATCCCATTTTGTGTTCATAGTTCAGAAGATACATTCCTCTTTGATGGTAGAGAGTGGAACCTGCCTATTGAAATTCCTGAATTCTTCGAATTCGCTGTATTTCATAACAAGAAAAAGGAAGACTGGCGGAAGTACATCCCAGCATTTCTTAAGGGAATCAAAATATAAACCAACAGGCTCGATGCAACTGCATCGAGCCTGAAATTTTATTTAAAATGATTACGGTTCAAAGATGTGGAGAAATAAGATGAGATACGAAGTACGTGAGGAAATTATGACGAGGCGTACTTCATGTACGTTGAGATATCATTTTTGAAGCGTACTGAAGTATATCGCTTATTTTTCCATATCTTCTAGTTCGGCCCAGTTTTGACCTATAGCCACATCTACCAAAATAGGAACCCCATGGTCTTCTTTTCCTTTCAGCACTCCCTCCATAATCTCTTTGAGTTTCTTTGTTTCTTTTTCTACGTCCTTTTCTTTAATTTCAAAAATAAGTTCATCGTGTACTTGCATCAACATATGAATAGACTCAGTCTTCTTTCCTTTCTTGATGTATGCATATACTTCGTTCATTGCGATACGCATGACGTCTGCGGCGGTACCTTGCACGGGGGCATTAATGGCCATACGTTCTGCTTGAGCTCTAATAAATGGTGCACTTGATTGAATGCCTGGGAAATGCCGACGACGGCCAAAGAGAGTTTTGGTGTAGCCTTGTAGTCGCGCGTATCCCTTTGTCTCCTCTAGGTACCCAGCAAGTCGGGTAAAGGTATTGAAATAGGCGTTAAGGAATTCTTGAGCTTCTTCACGGGTGGTTCCTTCTCCCAAGTTCGCGCGTAAAGCATTAACCCCCATACCGTAGAGAATCCCAAAGTTAATCACCTTCGCTTTGCGTCGCATGTCACTGGTGACTTCATCTATCTTTACCCCAAATACACGTGATGCTACTCCTGCATGTACGTCCTCTCCATCTTTGAAAATCTCAATCATGTTTGAATCTTCTGAAAGAATTGCTGCAATGCGTAACTCAATCTGTGAATAGTCGATAGATACGAAAGTGTATCCCTTGTCTGCAACAAAAGCTTTACGAATCGCCTTACTCTCTTCTGTCCGTACTGGGATATTCTGCAAGTTTGGGTCACGTGATGCCATTCGTCCAGTGACGGTACCCGTTTGCAAAAGTGTAGAGCGAAGTCGTCCGTCTTTACTGACCATTCCCGGCAGATTATCAATGTATGTAGATACAAGCTTCTTAAGTTCACGATATCGAAGAATGTCAGGGATAATTGGATGATCTTCACGCATCTTCTCAAGCTCACTTTCTTTGGTGGATCGTTGCCCTCCTGATGTTTTCTTTTGGTTTTTCGGCTTAAGTTCAAGAGTATCAAAAAGTACATCACCAACTTGTTTTGGTGAATTGATATTAAACTCAAAGGTTGCATGCTTGTAAATACTCTTCTCTAAAGAAGAAAGTTCTTTATGCATTTTAGTAGAAAGTGTTTTGAGATATTTTGTATCAAGTGTAACCCCCACATCATTCATATATGAAACTACTTCTGTTAGAGGCAATTCGATATCTTCGTACACTTCAGTGAGTTCTTTGTCTTTTAATTTCTCTTCAAGTTTTTTGGTAATCTCTTTAAAATCAATTGTTTCAAAATACGACCGTCCATAATCGATGATGTCATCATACGTAGCATTAGTTCGGTCACTTTCTAGAAGCCATAACATGACACTCGCCTTCTGCACTTCTTTGTCGCTTACTCCTCCTTCTTTTTGATCTGGTGTAACATCTTCAGCAAGGTCAAATGTGTGGCGAATGCGTGTGGCAAGGGTGCGGAAACCAAGTTCAGTGAAAAGTGTCAGAATCGCGTCGGTGTCCGCAGCCTCCTTCCAATGAATTGTTGGTAGCTCATACGTAACTGGCACGTCAGTACGGATGGTTGCAAGCATCTTTGAGAATTGTGCCTCTTCTTCGTATTCTTTAAGTAGACCAATAATACGCGGCTTAATGCCGGCATCAAGAAACGGCTGTTCATCTTTATGAAGCTTTTTGTAGATAGCATCAATAGAGCCAAACATGGTAATGAGTGTTGTTGCCCCCTTCTCACCAATGCCGGGGATGCCGGGGATATTATCTGAGGCATCACCACGGATACCTTTGTAATCGGGCACCATGTTGGGACCAAAACCAAAACGGTCTTTTACTGCTTTCTCATCATACATAATGGTATCTTTAATACCCTTACGCATGGTGTATACCTGTACGCGCTTTTTGTCGACACATTGCAGTGTATCCATATCACCCGAAGCAATAATGATATTGATATCTTTATTATCTTTAAGTTGATGAGGGATAGTACCCAACAGATCATCAGCCTCAAATCCAACCTTTTCATAAATCGGAATATTAAATGCTTCGAAGATATCCCGCGAGCGAATGATTTGTTTTACCAACTCATCGTCAGTCTTCTTTCGGCCTCCTTTATAGTCTTTGTATGCATCATGGCGATAGGTTGGCTCAGGGAGGTCATAACATGCAGCGATGTAGTCGGGCTGGAGGTCTTCTGCAATTTTCAGGAGCATAGAGATGACTCCATAGAGAGCGCCTGTTGGCTCTCCTGTAGTGGAAGCGAAGTCGGGTAGCGCATGATACGCGCGATGGAGAATTGCATGTGCATCTAGTAGGACCAGTGTCTTCTTTTCATTTTTTTTCTTAGTTGCCATATTCAATAGTAATTATTCGTTTCTCACCATCTAATTCAAAGCGAATATGAATAGTATTTTCTGGTAAAAGCTCAGCGATATTTTCTGCCCATTCAATACACATAATACTTCCTTTTTCTTCAAGTAATTCGCCAAACCCTAACACTCGCATCTCGTCAATTTCTTCAATACGATATGCATCAATGTGTACTAATTTTTCAAAAGATTGATTTTCAAGGTTATAATTTTTCATTACTACGAAAGTGGGGCTTGTAACCACTTCTGTTACCCTGAGTTTTTTAGCTAAAGTCTGTGTAAAGGTAGTTTTCCCAGCACCGAGATCACCATGCAGTGCGAGGACGGTGGCTGTGCCACCGTCCTCGCACTGCCCTACAGTTTCCAATACTTTTTCTACCACCTTTTCTAATTCTGACACATCAGTAATAACTATCTTTTCCATAATATAGGAATTGTAGCATTTTGGAGAGGTGTCGTTGTTAAAATTCTTCGTATTTTAACAACGACACCTGCTACAATATACTCAATGACTCAGTTCGATAACACATTTGATGTAGATAAGATGGATGAAATCCGTCGTCAAGAAGAGGACAACCTCATCAAGTCTTTAGCAGTGCAACACGGCCTTCAATTCATAGATCTACGCGGTATTACTCTAAACCCAGACGCAATAAAACTCCTTCCTGAGCAAGAAGCCCACGATGGGAACATGATTATTTTTGAAACAGTGCGCAAACGTATCTCTATTGCTATTCGCAACCCAAATAACCCCGCTACACAAAAAACACTTGAATCTCTAAAAGAACAAGGGTATCAACCAACTGTCTACATGACTTCTACCACGAGCCTTGAGCATGGATGGGATCGATATAAAGACCAAAAGAACACCACTGCAGTAAAACACGGTATCCTTGATATCGATACAGACTCAATTGGTGGACTCATTAAATCATTTAAAAATCCTGAAGCAGTTGCTGCTCACATCGTAGAGATACGCACACTTAACAATGCTCGACGTATCTCAGCCACACTTGAGTCTATATTTGCTGGAGCAATCGCGCTTGGCGCTAGTGACATCCATATCGAACCTGAAAGTGCTGGTATTCGTTTGCGCTACCGGCTTGATGGAGTGCTCCATGACATCATCGACCTCGAGCAACAGCTCTACGTGCGCCTTATGTCTCGATTAAAGCTTTTGTCGGGAATGATTCTTAACGTCCGCGATGAGGCACAGGACGGACGATTTACCTTTACTATTATCGATAAAAAAGTCGAAGTACGTTCATCTATCATTCCTGGTGCATCGGGTGAGTCGATGGTAATGCGACTTTTAGACCCTTCTGTTGCGAGCTTCACTATGGATAAACTTGGTTTGAATACCTCACTTAAAAAGGTAATCGATGAAGAACTCAAAAGACCAAACGGAATGATTGTTACCACTGGTCCAACAGGATCTGGTAAAACAACGGCATTATATGCCTTTTTGCAAGAAGTTCATCAGGAAGGTATAAAAATAATCACCATTGAAAATCCTGTTGAGTACAAGCTTGATGACATCGTACAGACCCAGGTGAGTGATGACTATAGTTTCAGTGATGGTCTCCGTGCAATCCTCCGTCAGGATCCTGATGTCATTATGGTCGGTGAGATTCGCGATCGAGAGGTTGCAGAAACTGCTATCCATGCAGCACAAACCGGTCATTTAGTTTTTTCTACGTTACACACAAACAGTGCTGTTGGTGCATTCCCTCGATTAATAGACTTAGGTGTTGATTCTCGAATGATAGGGAGCTCAGTTAATCTTATTTTAGGACAACGTTTAGTTCGTATTCTTTGCAAAGACTGTAAACAGTCACACTCCCCGACAGATTCTGAGAAAGAAATCATCGTAAAAGTGCTTACAACCCACCCTGTTCCTCCAACACTGTCTGATGACTTTGTTATTTATGAAGCGGTAGGATGCACGAAGTGCAACCACACTGGGTTTAAAGGACGGCAGGGCGTCTATGAAGCAGTGCGGGTGGACGACGCTGTTGAAGAAGCGGTTATCCGTGACCCACGCGAACATATCATTCTTGAAGCAGCAAAACCGCAAAGTATCCCCTCAATGGCAGAAGATGGTATTGAAAAAGTGCTTTTAGGCACCACCTCCCTTACTGAGCTGCAACGGGTAGTTGATCTTTCTTCAGGGCGTCATACTCTAACACCGGATTCGCCTGAAAATTCTGATGACGACTTTTCATCACACGTCATCTAACCAAAAACAAAAAAACTACTCGGTCAAGAGTAGTTTTTTTGTTCTCGTGGTATCTTGGGTAACAAGAAGCGAACATTAAAATTCGAACAGGAAATTATTCCAGTAGATAATCCTCTAAGCAGAACTTCCGGGGGGAAGAGATTACAAAACTAAGAGATAGCGCAGTGCTCTCATTCTAAGATGAGTACCACACTACACTCGCAAGGTAACCTTTTATTGTTTAGAGGATTATTCACTCGAATATTTCAAGTAGACACAAAAGAAACTCGCACACTTTGTGCGTTTTTATTTGCATAATCAATCAATATAGAGAGCTGCGCCATCTTCGACACGGGAACTTAATACGCAATATATTAGCACAGTCTCTGTTTTTGTCAAGCTTTTACTGAGCCTTTTTTACCACCACGAGTCAACATATCCACTACCCTGCTTTTCCTATACAATATACTCACTATGAGCGACTCTGAAAATAAAACAACCTTTACCCGTGACGGTTCAGGGAACCTCGATCAGACCCTCCGCCCTAATACGTGGGAGGAGTATGTGGGGCAGGAAAAGACAAAAGAGAATTTGCGTATTCTTCTGACTGCTGCGCGTGAACGTGGGCATGCAGCAGAACACATTCTTCTGTATGGTCCACCGGGACTTGGGAAAACCACGCTTGCGCACCTTATCTCAAAGACGCTCGGAACCAATATGCGCACCACCTCTGGCCCTGCTATTGAACGGGTGGGTGACCTAGCTGCAATTCTCACCAACCTCTCTCCGGGGGATGTGCTTTTTATTGATGAAATCCACCGACTGTCAAAAAGTATTGAGGAGGTACTCTACCCTGCTATGGAGTCGGGGGTGCTGGACATCATTATCGGAAAAGGACCTTCTGCACGTACTGTGCAACTGGAACTTCCTCCATTTACTTTAGTTTCGGCGACCACTCGCATTTCACTTCTTTCTGCCCCATTGCGAAGCCGATTCTCTGGGGGGACATTCCGCCTTGAGTTTTATAAAGACAGCGAGATTGCACAGATACTCCACCGATCTGCAGAACTTTTAGATATCAGTACCTCAGAGGAAATAATGAACAATATTGCAAAGCGATGTCGTGCTACTCCGCGTACAGCAAACTACCTGCTTAAACGTTGTCGTGACCTAGCTCAGCTTGAAAAAGGTGAACTCACCACCAACATCGTCGACCGCACCTTTGACCTACTTGAAATAGACACACTGGGTCTTGGCTCCCCTGATAGAGCAGTACTTGATTCAATTATAAATAAATTCAATGGTGGACCAGTTGGACTCAACACTATCGCAGCAGCAACCGGAGAAGAACAATCTACTATTGAGGATGTGATTGAACCCTACCTCATCCGACAAGGATTATTAGAACGTACTCCACGCGGTCGTATTGCAAGCGCTACCGCGTATAGCCACATTGAGAGTCAGGCATTATAAAAGCCCGCTTCTTCTGGCGGGCTTATTTTTCTCGTATCATGAGAGGAATATATTTCCCTGACACAATACCTGTTCCACAAGGGTCTTTAATAGTCGCCATCCCATTGGATGGCGACTGTATCAATACTCCTGATATTGATACAGTGGAAAATTTCGGGTCTTGAATGGTGACAATATCACCAGGTGTACGCACAACCTCCACTAAAATACGTACCGCTCCTTCTATAACTGTGAGTTGCATAATCTCACCTCCTTTCATAAACCAGTAAACTACACCTGTATAAAAAAACAAGGGTTGCGTTAGAAAAAGAATTACATACACTTAAGTCATTACGTATAATTTTAATTTTTAATAAGAAAATGTCAGGACATAATAAATGGTCAAAAATTAAATGAGGTAACGAGCGTAGCGACTATACCGAATTAATGTCCCGATTTTTTCTCTCCTTGAGAAAATCGCTGGACCAAACACAGAAGATTTCTTTTTGACCTTTTGGTATCATAGAGAAAATACTTATAAGAAAGAATAATAGTAAAAAAACTATGAGTGGACACAATAAATGGTCAAAAATTAAACATAAAAAGGGGGCTACTGATGCGGCGCGGAGTAAGGTATTCTCGAAGCACTCTATGCTTATTGCCATGGAATCACGACAGGCAAATGGTGACGTAAACTCACCAAAACTTGCGGCGGCGATTACTCGGGCAAAGAAAGACTCAATGCCAAAAGACAACATCGAACGAGCAGTTGCTAAAGGTGCTGGTACTGATGGCACACAACTTGAAGAAATTATGTTTGAAGGATATGGCCCTGGGGGAGTGGCGTTGCTTATTCAGACAGTAACCGACAACAACAATCGAACGGCCCCGCTTATCCGTCACGTATTCTCTAAAGCAGGACTTGAACTTGGCTCACCAGGGAGCGCAGCATGGGCTTTTACAAAAGATAGTGATGGTCACTACATACCAACAACGCCGATAGAACTTGATGATGAGACTGGTGCGAAGCTGGCCAACTTTATTGAAGCATTGGAGGAGGAAGAAGATGTGACCAATGTCTACACCACCGCCGATGAGTAAAAACCTGTAAAATACTTCGTTGCACTTCATGTGATACTCGTCACCGTGCACTTGCACGACTCCTCGCATAACAATCGTGCGCCTAGTATTTTTTTGGTTTTTACTCATCGGTAAGAAACAGAGCGGAGTTACGGGAGAAAGACCTACAAGTGCTTCG
>CAZQWL010000026.1:0-7786 GCA_964597225.1 uncultured Candidatus Saccharibacteria bacterium
TCTACAATGACCTTAGTAACGTAGAGGCTAAAATTAATCAGTAGCGCTGCTGCGATGAGTAGACCAAGAGCTTTTTTAGTACTTGAGTCACCTGGACTCCAAATAGTTTTAAGGCCGATAAAAATAAGACTAAAAATAAAGAGGATATTGAATAGGTCGCGAATGACAATCCAAAGTGCATTAACTACACCACCGATACCTCCTGTTGTTTGAACACCACTACAATTACCTCCAGGGGTTTCTCTAAACCAACACCCCATCTTCAGTACTACTCTATCTATTGAGAGATCAAAAACCCAGCCACTTATAGTTACTACAATACCCCCTAAAGAAATGCTGGAATTATAAATTAAAGAATCTACTTTATTGTCACCTGCAGGTCCGGAATAATCACCCCCGCCTGTTTGTTCAGAAGAATACGTACCTGGAGTTTCTCCAGTGGGGACGGTTCCGTTACCAGCATTATTTACACTAGCTCTGGTAGCCGGATTGGTATTACTTGTTGCTGGTGTAGGGTTTTCCCTGTTTATTCTCGCTGCCTCACGTGCACGGTTTCTTTCTGTTTCTATTCCAGCAGTATCACTAGGCGCTTGGGCAAAAGTATCTTGTGCAAATAACGTAAACCCAACCAACAAACACACAAAAAGTACGGATAACCGCAAAAAGAGGTGCTTATTGTAACGCACTGTAATACCCATATCCTCCTCATTGTACCAATAATAGTAAATAGAAGCTGTGTTTTGTCACCATGTTGACTGGGGTGTGGGCGTGTGACATCTATAAAACAACGGCAGCAGAGCTGCTGTTGTTTTATAGATGCTTAATGGTAATTAATTTCTTCAGTCTTCACATTTTCGTTCAGCAATATTTATTTGAGCGCGTAATGCTTTGAGAATATTAGGTAAATCTATTTCAAGGTAAAATTCAACAGTCACATTTTCTAAAATGCTTACTACCTGCCCTCTGTTTTCCATCTTACGCAGTTCTTCAACAATGATAAGACGTTTTTCCGGATCTTTGGTATTTTCATATTGCGTACTAAGAGTATTTAGAACTGAAACTGCAGCTGTAGAAAGAAGTATCTTATTGATTCCTTCCTGACGTTTTTTATCAAGTTTATCTGGCAGTGAAATATTGAAACAATTTGGATATCGATTTTTTGCTGCCTGTAACTGGGTTTCTACTTTATTTATTTCATTTACGATATTATTTTGCAACGTAATTTGTTTTTCTTCATCTTCGATAGCTTGAATGAAAGGATTAACGAGTGATTCAGATAAAGTCTCCTCTTTTCCAAGTGCATCCAAGTAAGAATCTGTCCCCGATTCTCCATATGAGTTACTTGAGTAACTCGATCCACCAAGACCAAGAAGACCGTTGATTCCCGTGATTGCTTTTTGAGCAAGTTGTGCAAATAAAGCTCCAATAATTTCATTGATTTCATCTGCCTCAATCAGTGCATCTTGGCCAGCGCCGAGAGATTTATTAATTTGATTTGCGATAACAGTCCCTGGGGTAGTGATATCGCAGTTAGTCTGCTTGCCACTAGCCACATCGGTATCACTACATACCTTGAAAGAAAGGAATCCGTCACCCCAATCGAGTTCTTTAATAGTTCTCCCCTGTTCATCTATAATACGAGCATACATTTCTCCTTCTGCAGCAAGGTATGCGCCTGTTGGTGTATTGACTGGATTTTGAGTTACCTCAAACCAGCTATCCCAACCACCCTCATTGAAGGCACCATTTAAAAATCCTTCTACATTGTCGGTGACATCACTTAAGGTACATTGTGCATCGAGACCACCATGAGCATTTTGTTGATAGGTGGTCGCCAGCGCAATTTTGACATCGAGTTGAAATGGACTACATAAAAAATTAAGAGAAGGATCGTTATATATAAACTCTCCCACAACCTGATCAGCTCTGTCGAGCATAAATTGCTTGAGGTCAGTTACAAATGCAGGACTTCCTTGGAAACCAGAGTTGATCCAGTTAAGGATACTCTGTGTCATACTCTTGACTACCATTTTGGCTAAGCCAGAAGCGATACCATCAAGGGTAAACTCCTTTATATAAAAGGCATTTTGTGCCGCTGAGGTGATGGTGTTTAGAGCAACATTGAATTTGTTTGCCGCAAGATTAGGTCCAACTTCAGTAACTGTAATTGCGTGTACTTGAGATGTTTTTCCCGTATACGTGATTGGTGAGAAAGCAAAAGAAACAGCAAGAATTGTCACACACAGAAGTGCACTTATGGTGGTGTTTATTTTTTTTGCTTTAGAAAAGAACATATGTAAGTGCTACTTTATAAATAAATAAACTGGTGAGTCTGCCTCCCAAGTGGCACCTGCTCTACGTACCTTATCGAAAAGATTGTCGAAAGCCGCACTGAGTCCAATAGCATCATCTTGATAACGTTTCATTCTGAGTAAAGCAAGCATTGGATCATTAAAAGCATTTCTCATTGCTGAGATGTCGTTTAAAATTGCCTGATAACTATTAAGGAGATCGAGGTGTTCTTTTTCGAAGGGTTCAGGCACAGGAAGAGCCTTTGTGTCACGTAGAATATTTTCATACACAGCAATTTTACTATCCAGGGGATCAAGAATAGTTTTGTCTTGGTCGCGCAACGCTCGCTCTAGGAGTACTGCTTCATTTTCTCCAGATGTGTCTTGATACCGAGTGGTTATTTCTGCAATAGTTTCTCCATATGAAGCGAACTGCGCTACAGAATCTGTACTAAAAGTAGTGATATCAGTAGGTCCAAGTAGTGTGTCTGCTACTTGTTTTGAAAGTTCGTCACTTGCCTGAAAGACAAGTTCTTCAGGTGTGTCACCAAAAGCGCCGTAATTCTCAGCACGGACAATATCTTGAAAGAAGTCTAAGGCAAATTTTTCTGTTAAAGTTTCAGGCTCTTTGTATTCTGAAATATCTTCTGAGAGCTCAACTGCTTCAGTAACCAAGAGTGCCTCCTGCCAGTCGGGGACGCCATCATTATTTTTATCAAGAGTTTTAATTGGTTTTCTCTCGGGTGCCTTTGCAACTACAGCGATGTCTTGTTGTGCGGAGGAAGTGTCATTTGTGTCTGAACGTATAAATAACGCACCTGCAATGAGCACAGCTCCTGCAAGTAGGGTTATTGAAATTCGCTTTTGTGCATTAGACATATATGATTGTATACATATATAAGTATAACATCGGGTACATACACTGTTATAAAAACAGTGTATAACGTATGAGTATCATGTCTAATACATAGTGCATACGATGTTCACAACCTGTGCATTAGCTGTGGTCGGCAAGAAGTTCTATCAAAACAAGCCATTTTTCAAGAGGTATGTCTTCTGCACGAACAGAAACAGAGATATCAGCTGTGGAAAAGATGTGGGTAAGTGTTTTCCGGTCATACTCTTTGGATAAATTCCCTAGAAGTTGCTTTCTTTTTTGTCCGAAGCCTAAGTGTAATACGTTGAAAAATAAAGGTTCTTCAATCTTTTTAAAATTGTTTCTGGTAATATCAGTAATCGCGATGATTCCGGAGTCTACCTTTGGAGGTGGGGTGAAATGTCCTCGGGAAACAGTGCGAACGTACTTTACCTGTCCGTAGGCTTTCACACAGAGAGATAAGAGTGATTCTTTCTCGTTGCGTGAGAGGTCGGAAGTGATACGTTTAGCAACTTCTTTTTGTACCAAGTACACCAAGTCTGTTGGCTGGATGTTTGATTCTAAAAAAAACCGAAACAAAAACCCAGAAAGATAATACGGTATGTTGGCAACTACTTTAAAGGAATGGTCCGAGATACCTGGGATATTTGAAAGGTTGAGTTTGCGTACATCAGTATGGTGAAGGGTGAGATTGCCTCCAGCAATCTCATCTGCAAATGTTTCTTCTAACACTTCAATAGCCCGAGTATCAGCCTCAAGTGCAATTACATTTGCTCCGCGTGAAAGAATTTCTTTAGTCAGCACTCCCGTACCAGGGCCTATTTCAAGCACGGTGTCGCCTGTCATCAAATTGGCAGCATCACACATCCAAGAAGGCACTATGTCACTGGTGAGGAAGTGTTGTCCAAGTGATTTTTTAGCCTGAATTTTTAGAAAATCGTTCATGTTCCACTACAGTACGTAACTCCCACGATATATGCAAGCGTTAATACACTACGACTATCGCGATTAATCGCGATAGTGAAGGTATTTAAATAAAGGCTGGTTTTTCTGGATACGTAACCCTGTGAACTAATCTAGAAATACAGTTGTTGCCTGGTACCCCGAATCATCTCCATTGTCGTGGTGTGTCGAATCTGCTTCAACGTGCTCTGTAGGGATATCGTTTAAAAATGATGACGGCATGTTTACGCGTTGCTGGCCAAAAATCATCCGTACATGTGCGTAAGTGAGAAAGACTTTTTTCTCAGCGCGGGTAAGTGCTACATAGAAAAGCCGTCGTTCTTCTTCATGGTCGACACCGCTGTCATCAAGACGTTCATGAGGAAATAATCCCTCTTCTAAACCAGTAATAAAGACATAGGGAAATTCAAGCCCTTTTGCTGCATGGATGGTCATTAAACGTACTGCGTCACTCTCTTCCTTTTCTTTTAATTCATCTTGATCACTTTGAAGTGCTGCGTTTTCAATAAGTGCTTCTACTCCTTCTTCCGCACCGAGTTCATCATAGCGTGTTGCTAAAGTCACAAGCTCTTGGAGGTTTTCCAAACGCATCATGTCGTCTTCGGTGCCGTGTTTTCGTAAGTCTGCTTCGATACCTGAGCGTTTAATAATGAATGTAAGTGTCTTAGAAATTTTTTCAGTCTTTGCGTGGTCGGTGATGTCTTGCATCATTTCATTAAAGCGTTCCACTTTAGTCAGTGCGGCACCTTTAAGTTCGTTCTGTTTACCTTCCAGTACCTTAAGCATGGTCACTTTCCCTATTCCTCGTGTTGGGGTATTGATGACTCGGGTAATGTCAGCAGTAGAGCCAGGGTTGAGTGCAAGGCGTAAGTATGAGAGTACGTCTTTGATTTCTTTCCGTTCAAAAAATTTAGTTCCTAGTAGTTGGTACGGGACACCAAAATTTAAGAATGCTTCTTCAAGCACGCGTGACTGGAAGTTGGTGCGGTATAGGATTGCAAATGAAGAAGGTGATGCACCATCATCAATCAGTTTCTTAATAGTCATCACAATATACTCTGCCTCGTCGGGCCCTGTGTGTGCAGTATGAAGTACAATCTTTTCTCCGTCAGTGTTGGAGGTGAAAACAGTTTTTGGAATACGGTTGTTGTTTTTCTCTATGATGCTGTTAGAAGCGGCGATAATGGTGCCCGTTGAACGATAGTTTTCCTCAAGAAAAATAGTCTTTGCTCCAGGGAAATTATTTTCAAACTGCAAAACATTTTTAATGTCTGCCCCTCGCCAAGAATAAATATTTTGATCAACATCCCCTACGACACAAATATTCTTCTTCTCACCTACCAAGAGTTTTATAATCGCAAACTGTACTTTGTTGGTGTCCTGATACTCATCGACATGGATATATTGGTATCGTTGTTGAAGTGTTTCAAGTACGACAGGATATTTTTGTAGTAAGTGAAGTGTTTTAAATAGAAGATCATCAAAGTCTAAGGCATGTTCTTCTTGCATTGTTTTATCATAATGCTTCCATACTTCGGCGCATACTTTCTCTGGGTAGCTTGAAGCTTCTTCTAAGTATGTAGTACGTGAAATAGCACCACCCTTTGCACGAGATATCATAGATATCATTTTCCTTGGTTCAAATTCTTTTACAGTGTGTCCAGAGGCTTCGATAGCTTTCTTTATGGCTTTCATACTGTCCGCTCGGTCATAGATGATGAAGTGGCGATGTAGTCCAAGTACTTCATGATGTTCACGAAGTATACGTACGCCTAATGCGTGGAAAGTCGTAACGGTAGGAAGAGACACAAACTGCTTTGTGTCTCTTCCGGTCTGTCCCGCAGGGGCAGAGCCGTCGTTATGAGCTTGCGAATAGGTGGTAGGTGGGATTGAGTTATTTGATGCACGCTTAGCCGGAGCGTGCTTTTGGATGAGTGCATGCACACGTTCCTTCATTTCTTTGGCAGATTTATTAGTGAACGTAACAGCGAGGATATTATGAGGCGCAACACCATTCAAAATAAGGTTCACGATACGGTGTGTAATTACTCTTGTTTTTCCAGAACCTGCTCCAGCAAGGACTAATAAGGGCCCTTGAGTTGTGGTAACGGCCTCTTTTTGTGGGTCATTGAGATCTTCTAGATGTGCATCTTTTTCCATATTGAGGGTAACTATACCCCGCACAAACTTTTTTCGCAAAAAAGTTTGTGCGGGGTATTTTCCTGCTTTCCTCAAAGCAAGAAATACATGATAAAAATTATGATGAATAAATACACAACATAACTTATTGATGTCAATAGTTATTACATGCCTATTTTAAGCCATTATGTGATTCTGTATGAAGTACAGTGGAAAAGTGTAATACGTCAATTGACCCTAAAGCTGAGTTTAGTATGATTGTGCGCATACTTAAAAGAGTAAGTATACATGAGGGCACTTGATGCTCTTTTTGTTTGAAAGACAATTACTGTAATGGATGCAATACGGCGGTGAGACCATAACCAAAAACATATAAAACAGACTACAACAGATTCTGACCCCTCAAGTACCCATCGTCATGATGGACGTACAGATCAGAATACATATATAAGTACCGCGTCGACTTCGACAGCAGTATTACGTGTAACAGAATTCCTTCCGTTACTGGCTCTTATCCTAATTCCCGCTTCAGTACATGCTGGAGTTTTCTCTTCTATAATACAGCTATGGGCTGATGAGGTAGTAGAAGAGGTGGCGGTAGAGACAGTAGACCATTCAGCTTTGTTTACTCCCCTCCTAAGTGCATCAACCAATCCTGTTTTAAATACTAAGAAAGCAATTGGAGGAGGTGATGTTACCGTAGCAAACGGAGTACTTATCTCAACAGGACCAGTAGGAGCGGATGAAATCGCAGCATCAAACAACGGCGGTGGAGAGATTAGTGTATACGTAGTGCGTGAAGGTGATGCACTTTCACAAATTGCCGAGATGTATGGTGTCACTACCAACACCATCCTGTGGGCAAATGATATTTCAAAAGCATCGGATATACAGCCAGGGGATACATTAGTTATCCTTCCGATTGTTGGTGTACAGCATACTGTAGCCAAAGGTGAGACCTTTAGTGCAATTCTAAAGAAATATGATGCAGACTTTGATGAAGTACTTGAGTATAACAACCTCGCATCAGCAGATGCACTTTCAGCAGGAGATGAACTTATGATTCCAGGTGGAGAGATGCATGTTCCAAAGAAAGTCGCTCGACGTGCAGCGCCTACAAAATCTTCAGGCTCAACAAGTACCACTGGAGGAGGTGGCTTCTCACACCCTGCACCCGGTTCAGTTAAAACACAAGGTATCCATGGATATAACGCAGTAGACTTCGGAGGTGGACACGGTTCAGCGATTAAAGCTGCCGCTGCAGGTGAAGTAATCCTTTCTAAAGGAAGTGGATGGAATGGTGGATACGGTACGTATATAGTGATTAAACACAGCAATGGAACACAGACTCTCTATGCACACTTAAGTCGAAATGATGTAGTGGTAGGACAGTATGTATCAGCCGGTCAGGTTATTGGAGGGATGGGGTCTACAGGAAAGAGTACGGGGACTCATCTACACTTCGAAGTCCGCGGGGGGAGGAATCCTTTTTAGGCACATTGCGTTGTCGTCCTCA
>CAZQWL010000027.1:0-7484 GCA_964597225.1 uncultured Candidatus Saccharibacteria bacterium
CAAGGTTGTTCTCGTCAAGACTGTATCCCATCGGTAGATTCGTCAGAATTTATTTCGACAAAAAAGCTCTGAAAATTGTTGATGTAGATCAGATTGGTATAGCATTGTCATATAAAGGTATAGACAAATTTTATCCATTTAGCATGTTGGTTACCCGAGAGTTGGTAAATGACGTAGTGGCAGGAGATGCACTGCTTGTTTCGTATTGTCCATTGTGTGGTACTGGTATTGTGTTTGATAGAACAGTATCCGGTACGGTATATGAATTTGGTGTGTCCGGTATGTTATGGCAGTCAAACTTGCTTATCTACAACCGAGCTGAAGATATCGGGGAACGAAGCCTTTGGTCACAAGTTCTTGGCGAAGCAGTGGTGGGCAGTAGGACAGGTACTGTACTACTGAAAGTTCCTTCAGATATTATGAAGTTTGGTGCTGATGCATATGTGTATGGCATTGAAGTAAAGGGGATTTTCAAAGCCTATCCACGTGACCTGCTCCAAGAGGGAGAAAATCGCGATATGATTAGTGGTACAGAAATAACTATCAATAACATAAAAGGCAAGGTATTATTTACTGATGCACAAGGGGTAGTTATCGAAGACGTGGAAGGCTTTTGGTTCTCTTGGGTTGCAGCACACCCAGAAACTCAGGTATGGACACAATAATAATTAGAAATATAAAACAAGTATGCAAAACACTAATCAAACCGTAATACTCGCAGGCTCAATCCTTATCGGTTTTGCACTTATTGCAGCTGCTATTTTTTTCTCCAATACAGCAGTACCATTCTCAGGCAACGCACAAGGTCAACCTGTTGCTTCACCTGACGCGGGATCAGTAATGCGTACGGAGGAAGCACCGCGAAGAGTCTATGGAAATCCAGATGCATCTACAACTATTGTTGAGTTTTCTGACTTTGAATGTCCGTTTTGTGCTCGGCTACATCCAACACTCAAGCAAGTAGTTGATGAGTCAGATGGAAATATTAATTGGGAGTATCGTCATCTACCTTTGAGTATTCATGCAACCGCGTTACCAGCGGCAATTGCATCTGAATGTGTGGGAGATTTACTTGGAAATGATGCTTTTTGGAATTACTTAACTGCATTATTATCCAATCAACGTGGCTTGACAACATCATTCCTTGAGGAACAAGCTATAAAATTAGGTGCTGATGCATCTGACTACAAATCCTGCCTTACATCGAAAGATATCGCAGCTCGTGTGCAGACTGATAGCCAAAGTGCAATTGCACTTGGGGGAAGTGGGACACCCTTTAATGTAGTTGTGTTTGAAGATGGAACTACACAAGTTGCTTCTGGAGCACTTCCATACGCAAACTGGATACAGTTATTAGGTTCTAAACAATAAACACTGTGAGTAAGAGCACTATTATTACACTAGGAATCATTATAAGTATTTTAGTGTTAGGTGCGTGGTATACATACTCTGTTCAAAAACGATCTGCCTTCAATGATAATGGCGTAAAAGAAAATAGTATAACAGCTACTGCAGGCACATCGTATACAGACTTAGCTGGACGACCGTTTTCTTTTGATGATTTTGAGGGTCAAGTACGTGTGGTAAATTCATGGGCAAGTTGGTGTCCATTTTGTATAGAAGAGTTACCTGACTTTGAGAAGTTGGCAGTGCAGTATGCAGATCAAAATGTGGCTGTTATTGCAGTCAATAGAAAAGAACAGCATAAACGTGCCTCTGATTTTCTTGGCACATTGGGTACCTTTACACAGACACATTTTGTCATTGATCTAGATGATTCATATTACGTTTCAATCGGTGGATTTTCAATGCCTGAAACACTTTTCTATGACGCACAAGGTAACGTCGTGTTTCATAAACGCGGCTCGATGACACTTGATGAGATGAAGAAACACACCCAGGACGCATTACAAGCATCACAATAAATATCTATGCTGGAATTAAGTTTTACATTTGCCATATCGGCATTCATCGCAGGACTCCTTATGTTCCTCGCACCCTGTACATTACCGTTGGTGCCGGCCTATTTGGCATTTATTAGTGGTGTGAAGCAAGATGAGGTAAAGGGAAGTAAGGATGCACAAAAAAAGATTCGCATAAACGCTATTTCATTTGTACTTGGATTTTCTGTTATTTTTATTTCATTTGGAATTCTTGCAGGTTTTTTTGGCTCGTTTGTGGGCCCGTATAGAGTATTATTTTCTCAAATTGGCGGTGTATTCATTATTATCTTTGGTTTGATGATGCTCAATGTTATCCATTTTATGCCTCTTGCGCGTGATTATAAAATGCAACTACCGAAGTTTATTACTCCAGGTGAGCCATGGAGTGCTTTTCTAATTGGAAGTATCTTCGCACTTGGCTGGACACCATGTGTTGGGCCAGTGTTGGCTTCAATTCTTTTACTTGCTACTACGAAGGCTACTGTTGCAAGTGGCGCGTTATTGCTGGCGTTGTTCTCAGCTGGTCTTGCGGTACCGTTTATTGCTACTGCATTATTGTACGCAAGAGCAGGTAATCTAATCGCTAAGTATTCAGCAGTATCAAAATTTATAAGTATTATTGGTGGACTTTTGCTGATACTTATTGGAGTTCTCTTGCTTTCAAATAATTTTGGATTAACCATACAGTACGGATATCGCTTTATGGAATTCCTAGGTATTGGAAACTTGTTGGAGTTCTACTAAGTATAGGAGACATCCGATATCTCCTATACATTTGGAGTGTTTGGGGTATTATCTGTATAGATGCAAGTTCTTTTGGACTTGTTTTTTGCTTTTTTGGATATACAAGGATCGAAATTATTTATTTCGGCTACAGCAAAGCAATCAACAATTTATGTTCAAATCAATTGGAACAATATTAGTTCTCTATGCAATTACACAAATGATGTCACAGTCATTTAATGCATTTGAAAACGCAGTAGTTGCTACCTTTGAAACTGTGGAAACAGCAGCACAAGTTTCAAAAACTCAAATTGAGAAAACTCAATAAACATTTATGGCTCGGATATATTTTCGAGCTTTGTGTATCTGGTATACTTACACTATGTTAATGAATCAAATCGTTGAGTACGTTTTCTTCTTTGGATTTATGGGGATTGTGGCATATGTTGTATGGCAAATGTTAACACCATTTATTTCTGCATTGGCGCTGGCAGCAATTATAGTAACCATTTGCTACCCGCTATATTTGAAGATAGTAGAAAAAATGCCAAAGAAAAATGAAACACTGGCCGCGTTTGCCACCACTTTAATCGTATTAGCTATTGTAATACTACCTTTTATTTTTATAGCTTCTTCTTTGGTAAATGAAGCAGTGTCTATTTATAATCTAGCAAACACAGGGGAAGTTGGTTTTGAACAGTCATTTAAAAATATTGAATTATTTGTACAAAAATATGCACCTGGTACAAATATTGACGCAATTGAGTATATAAAACAGTCTACAAGTTGGCTTGCAGGTAATGGGGGAGCGATCTTTGCAGGAACAGCATCTACTATCTTTCTTTTTTTTATTGCTATAATTGGTTCCTTTTATCTCTTTCGGGATGGAATAAAATTCACAAAAAACTTGGTAATAATTAGCCCATTACCAGACAAAGAAGATGAGCTGATTTTAGAACGATTAGCTACTGCAGTTCGTTCTGTGGCCATGGGTACAGTGATGGTTGCTATTATCCAAGGAATGCTCACTGGTATAGGATTTTGGCTGTTTGGCTTTGAACGTGCAGTACTATGGGGTACCATAGCAGCATTTGGTGCACTCGTGCCAGGTGTGGGTACTACTATTGTGTTTGTACCTGCTATTATCTATTCTGTCGCTACAGGTTCTTATTTTATTGCAGCAGGTCTTGCAGTCTGGGGAATGTTTGCAGTAGGTCTGATTGATAATCTTCTAGGTCCATATCTTATGAGTAGAGGGAATTCTTTACACCCATTTATTATCCTCCTTGCTGTTTTGGGGGGCATCTCCGTCTTTGGCCCTATTGGGTTCATTGTGGGCCCAGTGGTGGTAAGCCTATTTATGGTACTTCTTGAGTTGTATACTATACACATTGCAGGTCAATCAGAAGAACATGATATAACCTAAGTCCATATTATGTTTAAAAAAGAACATATCGAAAAAATGTTGCGTCTCAATGGGGTGTCCTTGGATGATCCAGATGATGTCATTAAGTCCGTCCTCATTAGTGCGCAATGGCACGAAGATGATGTAGAAGCGGCAGTGCTAGTTTTGCGTGAAAATAAAGATAGTCATGAAACACACGTGGATTCACTGCACAAAGTGTTTCGATCAGATGAAAGACTTCGTCCAGAAACCATTTCTTCATTGCTGGGCATTGAAATGGATCTTTCTTCTAAGGATATAGAAGTTCGTAGAAAGCGTGCCCGACCTGCTTTGATGCCTTCTCAGGTATTAGTAATGACAGTTATTTCATTGGTGTTGTCTCTTATCTTTGTTTTTGCTGTTATGTGGTATCTCGAAACAGGATTATTCCATCAAACTCTTCGGTAGCGTATGCAACAGATTTTGGTCTTTCTTCTCGTTCTTTGTACATCGGTACTTGCTGGAGCAGGAGCGACATATAATTCATCTACAGTACATATTGGTTCATTGTATGACTACATTCTTGAAGTAAAAAGTCCTGAGCCTCAGATGCTACCTTCATCTATCACCTTTGTAGGAGATGTTATGCTTGCACGGCGTGTTGAAACATATCTTGATACATACGGAAGCGATTATGTGTATTCTGGTCTACCTATACTCAGCAGTACAACAAAGTTAGTAGGAAATTTTGAAGCATCAATTCCTTTGAAGCATCTCCAGACGCCAGACAATACATTTATGTTTTCGGTTGATTCGACACACCTTACGGCACTTGCTGATTATGGATTTAGTTATATGAGTTTGGCAAATAATCACAGTTTTGATTATAAGTCTGAAGGGCTGGCTCACACTCAAGAAAAGCTGATGGATAATGACATTAACTGGTTTGGTAATCCTCAGTATATTGGAACATCGAGTGTTACGTATCTTACTACAGCAAACGCCACTATTGCTCTGATTGGAATTAATACCATTACACAAACATTTAATACACAAACCTTCCAGCAACTAATGGACGAAGCATCACTTACAAGTGATTTTCAGATTGTCTATGTGCACTGGGGCACAGAGTATGAAATGCGACATTCTAAAAAACAGGAAAACATTGCTTATGCAATGGTGGATGCAGGGGTTGATGCAATTATTGGACATCATCCCCATGTGGTTCAAGATATCGAAGTCTACAAACAAGTCCCTATCTTTTATTCACTAGGTAACTTTATATTTGATCAGTATTTTACAGAAGATGTTCAAAAAGGTTTATGGTTAGAAATGTTTGTTGATGATAATAAGCTGAAGTTTCAATTACAAGGGATTACATCAATTGGCTCACGAAGTGCTCCTCAGTTTATGTCTTTATATGAGAATGATTTATTTTTACAAGACATTGCCAATAAAAGTACCCTCGAACTGAAAGAAATGATACGCAATGGCTGTATTAATCAACTAGAATAAGCAAAAACTCCTTGCATTTAAGTTGTATTTTGCATACTATAGCGAAACTAATTAGATTGATATATTGAATATGATTAATAAATATGAAGCAGTAGGAATTTTTGCAAGCGTTGGATTTATGGCCCTTGCATTGTTCCTTTTACGTATTGAGACAATTCCAGAGATTGCTCAAAATTTTAAAGGTGATACCCAAACAGCATCTGTATCAATCGTAGATGAGAGTAATACAAATGAAGATGAAGCACTGTTTGGTGCGCTTAAAAACTCTCTTGATAGTTCAGGTGAAGTGGCTAAGCTTGTGGTGGATGATGTTGTTATTGGAAGTGGGGAAGGGGCACAAACAGGAGATATTGTAACCGTGCATTATGTCGGAACACTTCAAAATGGCCAACAATTTGATAATTCAAATCTACGAGGTGAACCATTCTCATTTACGTTAGGTGAAAATAGGGTAATTACAGGTTGGGAGCAAGGACTATTAGGTATGAAAGTAGGAGGGGAGAGAATTCTTGTTATCCCACCCCAGATGGCATATGGTGCACAAGCAGTGGGGTCTATCCCAGCAAATTCTACCCTCGTTTTTGCAATTGAGTTACTTGAAATTAACTAATGGCTGACAAACCAGTTACATTCGAGACTATAAAGAAACAATCTGGCACACTTGGACGTGCTGGGATCATTCACACACCCCACGGAGACATTGAAACTCCGGCTTTTGTTGTTGTGGGTACTAAAGGTACAGTGAAAAGCCTGAAGCCAGAAGATATGCGTGAGTACGTAGGGAATCAGGTGGCTCTCGCCAATACATATCATCTCTTTTTACAACCAGGACAGGAGGTTCTTAAAGAAGCGGGAGGACTCTCAAAATTTGCCAACTGGGATATGCCTACCATTACCGACAGTGGTGGCTTCCAAGTATTTTCACTTGGGGCAGCCTTTGGCAAGGGTGTTACAAAATTTGCAAAAGATGCAACGATCGAAAAACAAGAAAATGCTGGGCTTAATGTTTATTCAAAAAAATTCGCTGAAGACCACGGAAAACTCTGTGTTATTGATGAAGAAGGGGTGACCTTTACCTCACACCTCGATGGGTCGATGCATCGTTTTACTGCCGAGCGCTCTATTGAAATTCAACATGACATCGGTGCAGACATCATTATCGCTTTTGATGAATGTACCTCTCCGACTGCAGACAAGAAGTACCAGAAAGAAGCAATGGACCGAACCCATCGTTGGGCCAAGCGGTCAATTATGGCTCATAAAGGTAATTATGAAGCGCTAAAGAAGCAAGGTCTGTTTGGTGTGGTGCAAGGCGGGCGTCACTTGGATTTACGTCAAGAAAGTGCACAAATCCTCGGTAGTATGGACTTTGATGGTTTTGGTATAGGAGGTAGTTTTTCTAAGGAGGATCTTGGAGAGTCATTACGAGTAGTGAATGAGATTCTCCCTGAAGATAAACCTCGTCACCTGCTTGGTATTGGTGAACCAGAGGATATTGTACAAGGGGTTGCCCACGGATGTGATACATTTGACTGTGTAGCACCAACGCGTATTGCACGCACTGGGACCATCTATGAACGTACCAATAATGGTCATAAGCGTACAAATCTGTTAAACACAAAATACCAACGCGACTTCAGTAGGCCCGACGAGTCCTGTGATTGTTATGTTTGTACGCATTACACCAAGGCGTATCTGGCCCATCTTTTTCGTTCCGGAGAAATGCTCGGTCCACACTTAGCATCTATTCATAATCTCTATTTTATTGTGAATTTCACCAAGAGGCTACGCGAAGATATTTTACAAGGAAAATAAGTTATACGCATTTATCTTTTGTCACACCTTGTTGTGTACCACAAAACCTCTCAACAACACCGTAAACTTATATTTTAAAATAATCACTCAGAATAATGTATACT
>CAZQWL010000028.1:0-7479 GCA_964597225.1 uncultured Candidatus Saccharibacteria bacterium
CAGCCCCGCTTGCAAGCAAGCGGGGCTGTTACACTATAGGTATGCAAAATAATGAAAAACTCCACGAGATTGCAAACATTCTTGTGACGCCACGGAAGGGGATTTTAGCAGCAGACCAAAGTCCAAGGACGATGAATAAGCAGCTCGATGCACTTGGACTTCCTCAAGAAGCTGAAGTACGCCGAAGGTATCGACAGCTTTTGTTTACTACTCCTGGCATGGAGGAGTATGTGACAGGTGTAATCATGCACGATGGGACGATTCGTAACCATGCCGATGATGGAACGCAGTTTTCTGACCTACTAATTGCAAAAGGAATTATTCCAATTATTAAAGTGGACGCAGGGACAAAACCCTTCCACGGATTTGAAGGAGAAGTAGTTACCCAAGGTTTAGATAATCTCCAGGAACGATTGCAGGAGTATTATGATATGGGAGCGCGAGCTGCGAAGTTTCGTACAGTATTTAATATTTCAGATACAACACCTACGGAACAAAGTATCGTCTTTGACTGCACAACAATGGCTCGATACTCACAGCTTTGTCATGAGGTAGGTATTGTGCCGATTGTAGAGCCAGAGGTTATATTTAGCGGGTCGCATTCACTTGAAAAGGCTGAAGAAGTCACGACACAGGTACTACAAAAGCTCTTTGAGATATTGTCGTGGTACAAAGTAGATTTAGAAGGAGTAATCTTAAAGTCGAGTATGGTCCTTGCAGGAAGTGAACATCAAGTGCAGACTTCTGCAGCCGATGTTGCTCAGGCAACAGTTCGGACATTTAAAAATTCAGTGCCTGACAGTATCCCAGGAATTGTATTTCTTTCCGGAGGGCAGACGCCACAGCGAGCTACAGAGAATTTGGACGCAATTGCAGAGCTTGAAGGGCAGGAGGGTAATCTTCCGTGGGAGTTGGCATTTTCATTCTCACGTGGACTTGAGCAGCCAGTACAACAGGCTTGGATGGGTAAGGACGAAAATATAGAAGCTGCCCAAGCAGCATTGATTGAGCGACTGCGACTCAACAGTATGGCAGACCAAGGGACGTATGAAGTAGAGATGGAGAAATAAACCATAGAAAAAACCGATGCTACAAGCATCGGTTTTTTCTATGGTTTATTTTGTAAAAATAGTTTTATTTGAGTACAATTCGAGGAACTAGTGAAAAGTTGAATGAGTCGTACATGTGGTACGGTGATTGAAACCTTTTACGTAGTGACAAAGAAGTGTGCCAAGAAAAACTATTTTTTTTGTACGTAGACTGTGTGCGATTTAGATACAGGATTAAACTTCCGCTCAGTATGCTTAGCGCTTGGGTCTTTTTTATTCTTGTTATTAAACACCGTGTAGTACACGTGTCCCTTTCCAACGCCATTTTCATCGCCTTTGGAAACCAATTTAATGAGTCTATCTTGTGACATAGTGGCGCAATAGTAGCAGAATGGACACCATGAGTCAACTACGCACAGGTATAAAACCCTCTTAGAGATTAGGCGTGATATTATAAGGGTGCAAACTGATTTTCTAGCGTTTTATTACATGGTTATTTTGGTTTGATTTGTACATGAAAGTTCTTACATTTGGGTGGGATTTTCCACCACATACAACAGGTGGTCTTGGTGTTGCGTGCCAAGGCTTAACTCGCGAACTCGCCTTAGAGGGTATTGAGGTTATTTTTGTACTACCAAAGAGTCAAGATGTGGAAGGAGATCCAAGATTTATATTTGCAGATATCGAACACATGGTACGCACCCGAGAGATCAATTCTTCCATTGCTCCATATTTAGGGTCACAATCGTTACTTGACGTTTATGATGAATACGGTGTACGAAAATTGTATCAAAACACTTTATTAGAAGAGGTTCATGCCTTTGCCTGTAGGGCTTCAGAAATCGCAAAAGAAGAAGTGTTTGATTTGATTCATGCGCATGACTGGACTTCGTATCTTGCTGGTGTAGCTGCAAAGATGAAAAGCGGCAAGCCACTAATTCTTCATGTCCATGCGACTGCATTTGATCAAGCGGCTGGGGAAAATATCGATCCGTCCGTTTATAAAATTGAAAAAGAAGCATTTGCCATAGCAGACAGCATTGTGACAGTAAGTGACTTCACAAAACATATTGTCGTTGATAAATACGATGTCGACCCGAAAAAGGTCTGTGTTGTCCATAATGGTGTCGATACACATCAAGTAAAGCGACACGAACCCACATTACAAGAACTCCGTGCACAAGGAAAAAAGATTGTTTTATACCATGGACGTATCACTATTCAAAAAGGAGTTGATTATTTCATTAAAGCTGCGCAAAAAGTTTTAGAATATAATCCTGATGTTGTATTTGTAATTTCTGGCAAAGGAGATATGGTCGGACAGATTATGCAACAAGTTGGTGCACTGGGTATGTCACAGAAAGTACTATTCGCAGGGGCACTTTGGTATGAGGAGCGTGACCAAATGTATCAGAGTGTTGACTTGGTGGTGATGCCATCAGTTTCAGAGCCATTTGGATTAGTACCTCTGGAGGCCATTCAACACGGTACACCGTCACTTATATCAAAGCAGTCAGGGGTTTCAGAAGTGATTACTCATGTTCTCAAAGTAGATTTTTGGGATGTGGATGAAATGGCAAACAAAATTCTTGCTGCCCTTCGGTATCCAGTGCTGCATGGGCAGTTGGTAAAAGAAGGGAAGAAGGAGGTTGCTCGTCTGTCGTGGAAATGGGCGGCACAGAAAGTGTCCGATTTATACAATCGTTTGTTAGAATTATTGAAATAAGTTTATGCTTACCGTTTGTCCTTATTTTCACGTCCATCAGCCATACCGTATCAAACGGTATCGAGTTTTTGATATTGGAAAAGATAATCAGTATTTCAATGATAATTCTGAGGCAGATTTAAACAATAGAAAAATTATTAATAAGGTTGCAGAAAAGTCGTACCGCCCGATGAACAAAGTGCTTCTAGAACTCTTGAAGAAACATCCAGAATTCCGATTTGCCCTTTCATTTTCAGGTACGGTGCTCGACCAGTTTGAAACATATGCACCTGATGTGCTGGAGAGCTTCCAGGAGCTTGTTGCAACGGGCCGCGTTGAGATACTTGCTGACACCTATCATCATTCACTTTCATTCTTTTATTCTGTTCCTGAATTTGAGAAACAAGTTGCCAAACATGCTCAACGAATACATGAGCTATTTGGACAAAAACCCAAGGTTTTTCGTAATACTGAATTGTCGTATCGAAATGACCTAGCAAAATGGTGCGAAGATAATGGATATCTCGGTATCATGGCTGAAGGATGGGACCCCGTTTTAGGATGGCGCAGTCCAAACCATGTCTATCGACCAGTGGGCTGTAGGCGCATTAAAGTCCTATTGAAGAATTATAAGTTGTCTGATGATGTAGCGTTTCGGTTCAGTAATAAAGAATGGGCTAGCTATCCGCTGTCTGCGGAAACATATGCAGACTGGATACAGGCACATCATGGGGACGGAAGTACCGTAAATCTCTTTATGGACTATGAGACGTTTGGAGAGCATCAGTGGGAAGATACTGGTGTCTTTAATTTTATCAAAGCACTGCCAGAGATACTTTTGAAGCACCCAGACACTTCTTTCAAGACTCCAACAGAAACTATCGAAAGTTATGATGCTGTTGGGGAAATCGACGTTCCTGACATCCTTACGTGGGCTGATACAGACCGTGACCTCACCGCATGGACAGGGAACGACATTCAACAGGATGCCATAGCGTCTATTTACGCTATGGAAAAAGATGTGCTTGCCACAGAAGACTCAGAGCTTATTGAGACATGGCGTAAGTTGCAAACCTCTGACCATTTCTATTATATGTGCACCAAATGGTCTAATGACGGAGATGTGCATGCGTATTTCTCTCCGTACGAATCCCCATATGATGCATATGTCGCTTTCATGAATGCCCTAAGTGATTTACAATTACGTATACAACACGCAGTCAAAGAAAAACAGCTGCAAAATCAGAAGATAGAAAAAGAGAAAGATGTGATCTCTTTATGGAAAAGAGTCATCAGATATCTACAGACCCTTCTTTCTCAAATTTTGTTCTTTATCAATCCAAAAAAATAGTTAGTATGTCAATCAAAAAAACAACTAAAAAAACATCAAAAACATCAAAAACATCAAAAGTTTCAAAGAAACTAAAAAGTAGCGCTGTAAAGAAAACTCCCAAGAAGGCATCTAAAAAAGTCAAAAAAAAGGCGTCTAAAAAAACTCCCAAGAAAAAAGTGCGAGCGCTTGTATGCGCACCTGGTAAGAAATGTTTCTGGACCACCGACGGCACTGTGCTAGAGAACCTTAATGACTTGCAGATTGCGTTTGGTTCTATGGATGATGAAGTATTTCTCCATCATGTTTCAAAAGATAAAAACGACTTTGCACAATGGGTGGAAGAGGTACTACAGGATGCAGCATGTGCATCTGATTTACGTTCTTCAAAGAAGGCTTCTACAGCCCGAGCGGTCGTAGTGCGACACTTAAGATTTTATAATTTCTGATGTAATCATATGGCACGAGCAGTTACATTAGGAAATGGAAATATGTTGGTCGGTTTGGATTACCGAGGGCAAGTTCGTGACCTATACTATCCATTTGTTGGATTTAGTAATCATGTCAGTGGAGCAAGTGGGAGCTTTGTACATCGTATTGGTGTGTATGCAGACGATGCGATCTCTTGGCTTGATGACGTGCAGTGGGAAATCTCTGTAGGATGTGATGCAGAAACTGTCGTAGGGAGTATGGAGGCGGTCAATGAGGCACTTGGTGTTAAGCTTGAGAGTGTTGATGCAGTACATAACGAAGAAAATATTTTTATACGTTCATTTAAAGTAACTAATCTACGTGATGAAACACGTGAGATTAAAGTGTTCTTCTCACAACAGTTTCGTATCTCTGAGTCACGGCGTGGTGATACGGGATTGTATGACCCCCGGGTGAAATCAATCATTCACTATAAAGGGAAACATACCTTCTTAGTAAATGCGACATGTGATGGTAAGCAGTTTACAGAATATAATATCGGCCTTTTTGGTATTGAAGGAAGGGAAGGTACATACTTCGATGCAAACGACGGTGTGCTTGAGAAAAATCCTATTGAACATGGATCTGTTGATTCTGTGATTGGAATTACTACCAAGCTTACTGCTAAAAAGACTTCACGTATCGACTACTGGATTGCCTGCGGGGAAGATATGGCTGAAGCACATGATCTGAATGCTCATGTACTAAAAGAAACTCCAGAACGATTACTTCGTTCTACAGAAAAATACTGGAAAGCATGGGTAGATGCAGACGATAGAGACATGTCGCTTCTTACTCCTGTAATGCGTATATTGTATAAACGGTCACTTACCACCATCCGTGTGCATACTGACAATCATGGTGGAATTATTGCCTCAAGCGATACTGACATGCTTAATCATGGCCGAGATACCTACAGCTATGTATGGCCACGAGATGCTGCACTGATAGCAAACTCACTTGATAGAGCGGGACATAGTGATGTCGCCAAACGTTTCTTTACCTTTATTACCGACAAGCTCGAAAGAGGAGGATATTTTATGCATAAGTATCGTTCTGATGGGTGTTTGGGGAGTTCTTGGCATCCATGGATTATAGAAGGTGTACCGGAGTTTCCTATTCAAGAAGATGAAACAGCCTTAGTGCTCCACATGCTTTGGAAGCATTATGAAATAGTAAAAGATATTGAGTATATCGAATCTTTGTATAATCCCTTCATTGAAAAGGCTGCCGATTTTATGGTTGAGTTTGTGGAGTCTCGACTTGGGTTGCCGAGCAACTCTTTTGACCTCTGGGAAGAGAACTTTGGTATTTCGACATACACGGCGTGTGCAACATATGCTGCGTTGCAAAGCGCTTCTAAGTTCGCAAATATTTTAGGTAAAGAAGAAGCAGCGCGTTCATATAGTGCCGTTGCTCAAAGAATGCAAAAGGCAATCCTTGAACATTTGTATGATGAGGACTTACACATGTTTGTTAAAAACATTCGAGCCTATGATGATAAAGATGATGTGGTGAATAAAACCATAGACATGAGTAGCTTCTTCGGGCCTGTGTACTTTGGTGTAGTTGAGCCACATGACCCACGTATGCGCAAAGCATTGCAGACTATTGAAGATACACTACGCGTGGATGTACATGCCACAGGGTATGTGCGGTATCAGGGAGATACGTACTACACACAACAAGAAGAAGGGACACCAAACCCTTGGGTAATTACCACACTGTGGGTTGCGCAGTATCACATTATGGCTGCAGAGAGCTTGCAAGACTTAGAAGAAGCGTACAAGATACTAAAATGGACATGCAAGCACGCAACAAAGAGTGGGGTGCTTGCCGAGCAGATGCATCCTACTACCGGCGAGCATCTTTCAACCGCACCACTTACCTGGAGTCATGCAGAGTTTGTTATTACGGTAGATGAGTATCTTAAAAAGCACGCAGAGTTGTCCGAAGAATAATCATTTAAATTTTTTAGACCAGATTCCTCCCAGTAATGGGAGTTTTTTGTAGGTGCCGATTTTGGTGCGGTGGATGGAGTATGCTAGGCCACATGCATCGAGTTCTTTTGCAATGACTTCACTTAAGGTGCGCATATAGGTGCCCGAAGTGGCGATGCAGGTGAATTTTGCGATATGAAAATTATCATCAGGTGAGCCGCTTTCCAAAAACTGATGCCAGTCTTTTCGTACGTCCTCTCGACGAAAGTCGTTGCCAATTGATTTTTTCAGTTCTGTAACTGGTGGGATAGTTTCGATTTTGTTAGTTGCATAGCGATGTACCTCAGTTCGGGTTTGGGGGTATATTTCTGTGCATGTTAGAGAATGGATGATTGATTTCTTTGTTGGTATGTTAATTTCATCTAAACGATCCTCCAGTGCCCATGTGTGAAGTGGTTTGCCCTGTACTGTTTTCGAAGAGAAGTGTGGGTAGGGAAGTTTAATTTCTCCAGTAATAGATTGGGCAACAGCACGGCAATCAGCTGCGCTGATTGCCGTGCTGTTGCCTTCATTGAGTCTACCCAATACATCACCAGTGTCAGAGTGCACTCCAAAAAGTACTTCAAACTCATATTCTTTATCAAGACTAAGATATTGTTCTTTCTTTTTACATTCCTGACCAAGAAGAACCAATAGCTTTCCAGATGCCATGGGGTCGAGTCGGCCTGCATAGGTAGTTTTTACACCTTCTAACTCAGAGTGGTTTTCTTTATAGCGGTCGGAGCATTGCAGGGGAGTCTGCCCAACTTTTTTATTTAAAACGACATATTTTTTCATAAGGGTAGGGTAGCACACAAAGCAAAAGGGCGGTCATATTATGACCGCCCCGAATGTTCACGATGTCGGAGGAAGTGCACATCCTCCTCCAAGAACCATCGGCTCAAAATCCATCATACCGAACCATTGTCCGGCATACCAGATTTG
>CAZQWL010000029.1:0-7471 GCA_964597225.1 uncultured Candidatus Saccharibacteria bacterium
CCACTCGCGTTGTTTTTCTTTAGTCTCCTCGTTCTTCATCCAATTTCTAACTTCAAATAAATAGAATGAGAGATCAAAACAAAAGCAGCCTTCGGCTGTTTTTGTTTTATATGCTACGATGCTTGTATGAATTTCCACGTAATCACATTATTTCCAGACGTTTGCATGGCGTATACCGATGCGTCGGTTTTAGGTCGTGCCCAGAAGACCGATAAAGGTAAGGGGGCGAAGGTGCGGGGGAAGAAAATTTCTATTGAGTATTACAACCCCCGCGATTTTTCTGAGAATAAAAATAATAAAGTAGACGATAAACCATACGGAGGAGGGCCAGGAATGGTGATGTGCGCACAGCCGGTACTTAAAGCGTGGCAAAAGGCTGTTGGAAGAAAAACCAAAGCATTGAAAGAAAAGAAAGTGAAGACGCTTATAATGTCACCTCGAGGGAAACAGTTTACCAACAAGATGGCTAAAGACCTCGCGAAGAAGTACGACCATGTTGTGCTTATTTCAGGACGGTACGAAGGTATCGACTACCGAGTAAATAAAGCACTCAAAGCTCAAGAGGTGAGCGTAGGTGACTATGTACTTACCGGTGGCGAGCTCCCCGTACTCACTATTATCGACGCAGTCTCAAGGCAAGTCCCAGGGGTACTTGGCACGTTTGAGTCGTTAGAGGATGAGCGCGTGACAAATGGTCAAGCGTACACGCGACCTGCAGAGATTAAGTTTAAAGATAAAAAGTACAAAGTACCAAAGGTCTTGTTAGGAGGGAATCATAAAGACATTGATGTGTGGCGTGCTATGTAAATAACATCACACTATTTAAATAAATACAGGAGACATCGGATGTTCCCTGTATGGAATTTGTGTAATGTTCAATATAACCTATTGCAATATATTACAGATGCGCTATAATTCCGGCCACTAACGCAGTATCTATTCGAGTGAGTCACGATTGCTAGATTATTGTTGGTAGTTTTTGAACAGGAGTAGATGGTGCAGTCTGGGGAGACTGTAGTATCGCAAAAAACACTTTTCAAGTGATGCAATTAGTAATCGTGCAAAAATAAATAACGGCTGACTATAAGCGCTTTTAAGCGTCTATTTTTACTTGTAATTATTGATGTACATAATCATGTCTATACATATATGTATACAAATCAAAAAGCAGACGAATATGCTTCAGTAGGTGCGATGCCACAGAAGCGATTTAAGCTTGCTAAAGATCCTTTGGTAGAGCTGCCGGACCTCATTCAGCCACAGCGAGATTCGTACAAGTGGTTTATTGAGGAAGGCCTTAAAGGAATTTTCAAAGAATTTTCTCCTATTAGTGATTATGCGGAGAAGAAGTTCGAAATGCAGTTCAAGAAATATGAAGTCGGAAAACCAAAGTGCTCTCCAGCTGAAGCCAAGGTAAATAAAGTAACCTACGATGCACCATTGCGTGTAACGGTTGTTTTGAAGAATAAAACGTTTGATTCCTCAAAGGATCAAGAGATTTTCCTAGCGGACATCCCAGTGATGACCGACCATGGTACTTTTATCATCAATGGTGTAGAGCGAGTAATCGTTCCACAGCTTGCACGAAGTTATGGTATTTTCTTCACTTCACAAGAATTAAAAGGAAAGACATACTTCGGAGCAAAGCTTATCCCAGCGCGAGGTGCATGGATTGAGATTGAGTCTGAGGCAGACGGAATCATCTACATTAAAATCGACCGAAAGAAAAAAGTGCCTGTAACTTCACTCCTTCGTGTACTAGGTGTAGAAAAGGATGAAGACATGATCAAGCTCTTTAGCGACGTTGAACGTGGTGAAGAGTACATTAAAGCAACACTTGAAAAAGACCCCGCAAAAACTACTGATGATGCATATATTGAAATATATAAACGTCTTCGAGATGGTGATTTGGCAACCGTAGACAATGCAAAAGAGTTTGTGAATTCTATCTTCGCTCCAGAGCGATACGACCTTTCGGAGATCGGACGACATCACTTCAACCGACGATTTGATCGACCAATGCCAAAGAAGTCAGAAGACCAACGAGTAGTCACTCTTGAAGACTTCCGACTTATTCTTGGGAACATCATGGTACTCAATCATACTCCTGGAGCAGTTGCAGACGATATCGACCACCTTGGATTCCGTCGAGTGCGATACTTTGGAGAAATGTGTATCCAGCGAGTACGAGTTGGAATGACACGAATGAAGCGAAATATTCAAGACCGGATGTCGACTATCGAAGCAGAGACTTCACTTCCAATGCAGATTCTTAATCCTCGACCTCTACAGGCTGCGATTAAAGAATTCTTTACTACCAACCAACTTTCACAGTTCATGCCACAGCAAAACGTGCTCGGTGAACTTGAAGGTCTACGAACACTCTCAGCGCTTGGTCCAGGAGGACTCACACGAGAACGGGCAGGCTTTGAAGTACGCGATGTGCACACATCTCACTACGGACGATTGTGTCCTATTCATACTCCAGAAGGTCCGAACATCGGTCTTATCTTACGGCTTGCTATGTATGCTCGAGTAAACCGATTTGGTATCATTGAGACACCATATGTAAAGGTAGAAAAGGGAGTACTGACAGGAGAAATTACCTACTTCAACGCACATGAAGAAGAGCAATTTAACATCGCACATGCTGCAGTTGTGGTAAGTGATAAAGGAAAAATTGAACCAGAAATGGTTGCAATACGAAAAGCTGGTGAGCCAAAGATGGTTACACGTAACGACGTGGACTACATGGACATCGCGACAAACCAAGCGTTCTCAGTAGCTACTTCGATGATTCCTTTCTTGAATCATGATGATGCAAACCGAACACTTATGGGTTCAAATATGCAGAAGCAGTCAACTCCTTGTATTATTCCTGAAGCACCAATTGTTGGTACAGGAATTGAAGGTTTGGCTGCATTGGATACAGGACGAGTAATTATCGCTCGCGAAGCGGGTGAGGTTATTGAATGTGACGCACAACACGTAGTCATCAAGAAGAAAGACGGTAAGAAAGATGAATATTCATTCACCACTATTCAACGAACCAACGACTTCTCTGCGTTCTACCACCGACCGCAGGTGACTGTAGGAGACAAGCTTAAGCGAGGGGACTTGATTGCAGACACAACGTCAACTGATCATGGACAAATGGCAGTAGGGCAAAATGCTCTTGTAGCCTTTATGTCATGGAGTGGAGCAAACTATGAGGATGCGATCATTATTTCTGAACGACTTGTAAAAGATAGTAAGTTTGCCTCTATCCACTTGGACGAGCTAGATGTATCAGTACGAGACACAAAACTAGGACCTGAAGTGACTACACCAGATATTCCAAATGTTTCAGAACTAAAACTACGAAATCTTGATGAAAACGGAGTGATTCGTGTGGGAGCTGAAGTCCGCCCAGGAGATATTCTTGTAGGAAAAGTAACTCCTAAGGGTGAAGCACAACTTACCCCTGAAGAGCGATTACTTCGTTCTATCTTTGGAGAGAAGGCGAAAGATGTGAAAGATACGTCACTACGACTTGCTGCAGGAAAGCGAGGGCGAGTGATTGGAGTCAAGATTTTCTCACGAGAAAATGGAGACAACCTCGATAGTGGAGTTATCAAGAAGATTCTTGTAACAGTTGCGCAGGTGCGAAATGTATCGGTAGGAGATAAGCTTGCAGGACGCCATGGTAACAAGGGAGTTATCTCACGTATCCTTCCTGAAGAAGATATGCCATATATGGAAGATGGACGCCCAGTAGATATTCTCCTAACACCACTTGGAGTACCTTCACGAATGAACCTTGGACAGATTCTTGAACTTCACTTAGGTATGGCAGCACACAGCCTTGGCTACCAGGCGATTGTACCGCCTTTTGCATCAGCAACGGAAGACGAAGTAAAAGACGAACTAGAAAAAGCTGGAATCCCGTCAGATGGTAAGCTTCAGCTACGAGATGGACGAACAGGAGAAGAATTTGAACAAAAAACAGCAATCGGATACATGTACATCCTTAAGCTTCACCATATGGTTGAGGATAAGATTCACATGCGTTCTATTGGACCATACTCTCTTATTACACAGCAGCCTCTTGGTGGTAAAGCACAGATTGGAGGGCAACGATTTGGAGAAATGGAAGTGTGGGCACTGCTTGGATATGGAGCAGCATATACGCTTCGAGAGATGCTCACCATTAAGTCAGACGATATTGTAGGCCGAAGTGCAGCATTTGATTCAATTGTACGTGGTGAAGCAATTAGTCATCCATATACGCCGGCTGCGTTTAATGTGCTTGTTAATCAACTTCGGGGACTTTCACTGGATGTTGACCTTAAGCGAGAAGAAAATTAATAGTCCTGTCTAATATATTTGTCTATGAATCCAAACAACAAACAAAGACGAGGAGCGCCAGCTCCATTTAATGAAGTAAGTTTGAAGCTTGCATCACCTGATAAAATTCTTGAGTGGTCACACGGTGAAATCACAAAGCCAGAGACTATTAACTACCGAACGCAACGTCCTGAAAAGTACGGTCTGTTTGATGAACGGATCTTTGGTCCTGTTGAAGACTTCGAGTGTTCATGTAAAAAGTATCGAGGCATTCGATACAAAGGTATCGAGTGTGAAAAATGTGGAGTAGAAGTCACTCGAGCAATCGTACGACGTGAACGAATGGGTCACATCGAGCTATGTGTACCAGTGTCTCACATCTGGTTTTTACGCGGAGTTCCAAGTCGTATCTCACTCATTCTCGGACTTACAGCAAAGTCTGTAGAAAAGGTTATTTATTTTGCAGGATATATCATCACAAAAGTTGTAGAAGATGAGCGGACTCGGCTCTTAAAAGAACTTGATACTGAGTACAAAACAAAACTTGCCGAACTGCAAAACGAAGATGCTAAAGTAGCACTCAAGGAGCGAATGACTGAAACAAAGAAGGAAATTGAGTCAATAAAACAAGGAACCATTCTTGACGAGACAAACTTCCATAAATTCTCTGTAAAGTACTCAACACTCTTCGAAGCGAAGATTGGAGCAGAGTCTATTTATGAATTATTCAAGAATATTGATCTTGAGGTGCTTCGAGATAAACTTGAACTCGCACGAGAAACAGCAGGAGTCGCAGAGAGAACAAAGCTCGACAAGCGACTAAACCTTATCCGAGGTCTCATCCATGCAGAAGTACGTCCTGAATGGATGTTCCTGCAACGAATTCCAGTAATCCCACCTGCATTGCGACCAATGGTGGCTCTAGAAGGTGGACGGCATGCGTCTTCTGATCTCAACGACCTCTACCGACGTGTCATCAACCGAAACAATCGATTAAAGAAGCTTATCGATATCATGGCTCCAGACGTTATTCTTCGTAACGAAAAGCGAATCATGCAGGAGGCAGTGGATGCACTTATCGACAATTCAATCCGTCACGGTAACACTGCGTACTCAGCAATGAGTCAGGCACAACGACGGCCGTTGAAGTCTCTTTCTGACTACCTTAAAAGTAAGCAAGGATACTTCCGACAGAACTTGCTTGGTAAGCGAGTAGACTACTCTGGACGTTCAGTAATTGTTATTGGACCTGAGCTTGAGCTCGACCAGTGTGGACTACCAAAGCACATGGCCCTGGAACTTTTCCGACCATTTGTTATTTCACAACTTCTTAAAGAAGAACTAGCATACAACATCCGTGGAGCAGGAAGACTTATTGAAGATGGTGTACCAGAAGTGTGGGCAATCCTTGAAGAAGTAATCGAACATAAGCACGTGCTACTTAACCGAGCGCCAACACTTCACCGACAGGGTATCCAAGCCTTCCGGCCGGTCCTTATTGAAGGTAACGCGATTCAGATTCACCCGTTGGTATGTAAGGCATTCAACGCTGACTTTGACGGGGACCAGATGGCAGTACACGTACCCCTTTCAGAAGAAGCACAGACTGAAGCTCGAGAAATCATCTCAGCAAACCGAAACGTTCTTAAACCAGGTTCTGGAGAGCCTGTTGTATCAGAAGGTCTGATGGATATGGCACTGGGAGTATTCTGGATGACCAAAGAAATGGAAGGTATGAAAGGAGAAGGTAAATGGTTCTCATCACCAAATGATGCAATTAATGCGTATGATTACGGAATCGTAGACCTTCGAGCGAAGATTCAGGTACTTGCAACAGATACAGAAAAATACGCAAAGTACGAAGGTAAAATATTTGAAACAACTGTTGGGCGACTTCTGTTCAACTCAGTACTTCCAAGTGATCATACCTATGTCAATGAGTTAGTGTCACAGCGTGATCTTTTTGCGGTAGTACTTGATCTCATTGACGACCGAGGAATCGACATTGTACCAGAAGTAGTAAATAATATTAAAAAATTCGGATTTAAGTACGCTACAGTCTCAGGAACCACATGGGGAATTGATGATGTGGTAATTCCGCCACAAAAAGCAGAGGTTTTAGAAAAAGCACGAGATGAAGAACGAGAAATTGTTGAAGCATTCGATAATGGACTCCTTGCACGAGATGAACGTCGACGAATGGTTATTGAAATCTGGCACCGAACAAAAGCTGATCTTGAAGAAGTGATTCCAGATCACCTTGATCATAATGGGTCTGCATACGATCTTTGGAAGTCTGGAGCGCGAGGTTCTATGCGACAAATCGCACAGATGGCAGGTATGAAGGGGCTTATTGTAAATACACGAGGTGAAACGCTTGAGTTCCCTGTGGTATCTTCGATGAAGGAGGGAATGAGTCCAATTGAATACTTTACAACAACTCATGGTTCGCGAAAGGGACTAGCCGATACCGCACTTCAAACTGCAAAGGCAGGATATCTTACACGACGACTCTTCGTGGTTGCACAAGATGCAATTATTACTGAGAAGGACTGTAAGACAAAAGAAAGTACAAACATCGGGCGTCTATCAGCTTCAGGTATCGAAATTTCCTTTGCAAAGGCATTGAAAGGACGAGTGCTTGCAGCTGCAGCTGAAGATAAGAAGGGAGAAGTTCTCTTCAAGAAAGGAGCACTCCTTACCCGACGTGATGCAATTTTGATTGATGAATCAACATGTGAATCAGTAGAAGTACGGTCACCAATGACTTGTGCAACACTCCGGGGAGTATGTCAGAAGTGTTACGGTGTCGACCTGACTACAAACAATCTGGTAGATATCGGTGAAGCAGTAGGAACTATCGCGGCCCAAGCTATTGGAGAACCAGGTACACAGCTAACGATGAACACTAAGCATGCGGGAGGTACTGCATCAGCTGGTGGAGACGTAACACAAGGTCTTCCTCGAGTAGAAGAAGTATTCGAGAAGCGACTACCGAAGATTCCTTGTGTGATTTCAAAGACAGCTGGTTTCGTTACTGAAATCCGAGTAGATGGTAAAGACAAGACTATTGTTGTTGCAGTAGACAAGACTTCACCATTCGCACCGAAGAAGTCTGATGTTATTGAGTACCCAGTAGATTGGC
>CAZQWL010000030.1:0-2660 GCA_964597225.1 uncultured Candidatus Saccharibacteria bacterium
ACCAAAAGAACCTGCTTTTATTACATGGGTGAAAGAAGACTTCTTTGTAAAACTTGGAGCATTGTTGCTCTTGATTGCATTTGGTTGGTTTGTGAATTATGCGTTTGCCAATGATTGGATAGGGCCAATGGGGCGTATTACCCTTGGTCTTGGCGCTGGTGTTCTTATAATGTTATTAGGAATCTGGAGAATTACAACTCATAAACAGCAGGGAGGTGTCTTTACCGTTCTTGGCTCTGCTGTGATATTACTTACCTGTTTCGCTGCTCGAGAGGTATATGACATGTTTACACCCGCTACAGCACTGACGCTCATGTTTATGTCTATTACATTTGCTGCCCTAGTGAGTGTTCGTTATCGGAGTGAAAAAATTGCGATTGCTAGTTTGTTGCTTGCAGGAGTTGCTCCGTTTATGACCAACAGTCCAGACCCGAGTAGCTTTACGTTGTTTTCGTACTGGCTTGTGGTCGTGGTGGGTACTCTCTGGGTAGTAAAAATAACTGCTTCAAATAAACTGACAGCAATCGCACTGATGATTACGGGGTTATATAGTGCTCCATTTATTGCTGGGTATGGAGTTTCGTCAGAAGATAAATTGATTGGTCTTTTGTTTGCCTTTGTCTTCACCTCTGTTTTCTTTATGACAAATATAATAAGTATTTTGCACAAGAAAATAGAGGGTGCAAAACAGGGACATACAGTCATTGCCTTACTCATTGGTCTGTACCTTGTAGCCTGGGTTGGGTTTGCAGCACCCGAACAGTGGCAAAGTATGCTGTATGTTGCATGGATGTTGGTGTTCAGTGTGGGAGCATTTGTCGTATATTGGAAGACAAATAATCGTGCTCCATTTTACATCTATAGCACTGTCGGTATAGGACTACTGGCTGCTGCTACCGCAGCAGAGTTTGATGGGGCAGTCTTAACAATCGCATACAGTGTTGAATTGTTTGTACTGATGGCTGTGTTGGCAACAGTCTTAAAAGATTATATGGTGACGTCGAAGGCGACATTGCTGTTTATAGGGTTGGGATTGTTGTCATTTAATCATCTCAGCCCATATTTCTGGGAAGATGGATTTCTCCATGTGCATTTCTTCGCACTCCTGTTTGTAATGATGGCATTCTTGAGTGTAGGATTTTTACTCTTTACAACAAAAGAACCCAATACAAAAAAATCAGATGTGCCAGTTGCCCTCACTATTATAGGGTTTGTATACGGACTGGCTTTGGTTTGGCTGGTTACGCATTCTGTATTGTTAGATGATATTGCTACAACAGTATCCCTTATTTTGTACACATTGCTTGGCATTGGGCTCTTTGTTAAAGGAAAAATCATGGAGAGTAAGGTAATTACAACAATTGGCGCGGTACTTCTTGGAGGTGTGGTCTTACGATTGTTATTTATTGATATATGGCAGATGGATTTAATTGAGCGAGTGATTACTTTCGGTGCTATTGGGATACTCCTGATATCGACAGCTTTTATTGGAAAGAAACAGTTAGATAAATAGTTCTTATGAAACACATAATATTACTCTGTACACTTACTGCTATACTTTCGCCGCTGGCTGCTACACCGGTGTATGCAGTAGCAGAATCCGCTGAAGAAGCTATACCTGCATACCAATACGTGTCACAAGAAGTACAATCACCAAGTATTGTTTCCTCTGTCTATAAGTATCGATTACCGAATCCTGAAATAACACAACAAGTACAAGTTCTTGACGTAGACACAAACACTTTTGTGCAACGAGTAATTGTGTCTGAGCCAGTGACAACAAGAGAGCTTGCCACAGTACAGACAAGTTTAACCGGAGTTGAAACTGCGTTGAATGACCTAGTACCCACAACAACAGTTGATTTTAAATTGCCTACAAAAGGCATTGGTACTGTTGATATTACATATGAATATCAATCTGGCAAACAATTTACCGCAAGCCGTTTCTTCTTGAAACGAGCCCCGCATGTCATCCTTCCAAAAACAATTGCAGTGTATGCAGTAAACGATGAAGGTGTAGAAGAAGTGGTGCTCGCACCAAGCTCTGTTAGACAGTCGTTGTACATCTCTTTTCCGCAAACTACATCAAGTAAGTGGAGGGTGCAACTTACGTATGACCAACCACTTCGTTTGGAAGAAGCGGCTTTTGTGTTAGATAATGTACAGAAGGAAGTGGAGCGGCATGTTGCTTTTTTAATGAATCCCGAACATCGGTATCGTGTGTACAGTAACCCGGACCGGCCTGTCTCTATTGCCATTTTGGCTATTGCACAGTTGGAGAATGGTGCTGATGCTGATATAGCATCAGAAGCACTCATGTTCCAAAAAAATGAGACATATGTTCCGTCCGATACGGATGGTGATGGAGTGCCAGACAATATAGATAATTGTGTTGATATTTCAAATTCAGATCAGATAGATCTCGACTACAACCAAAAGGGTGACGCCTGTGATGATTTTGACAGGGACAGAATTATTAATAGTGTAGATAATTGTCCTGATGTCCCAAATTACAATCAATCTGATGAAGACGCTGACGGTATTGGAGACATATGTGATACAGAAGATAGCCGTATGACTGAGCAGTATTCATGGATACCATGGGTAGGTCTTGGTTTTGCTATACTGGTTATTCTCGGGATGTTCATGATAGTACTTAG
>CAZQWL010000030.1:2760-5327 GCA_964597225.1 uncultured Candidatus Saccharibacteria bacterium
ACTAATTTATTTTTGTAGAATTCGGAATTATTTAATCAAATATTTTGATCAAATACGTATCAATCTCTCGTTGTTCCATATCATAGAAATTAATTTTTTCATCGTGGATATGGTCTGCTAAGTCTTCGCCTACAAAGCGCCAGTGCCATGGTTCGAAAATATAGAAACGATTATTTTTTGGGTATGAAAGCACAAAACCGTATTTGTATGCATTTTTCTCAAGCCACGCAAACGCTTCGGTGTTTTCAAAAGATAGGTATGGGCCTCCTGTAGCAGTGTCAGTGATGTCGACGGTGGTTCCTAGTTGGTGCTCTGAATACCCTTGGTCTGCTGAGAATGCATTGGCACCACTTCCGTAAGTTTGCGTGTACGCTCCTTTAAGTTGTGCTTGGGTATCAAACGATCGATACGCAGAAAGTACTTTCAGATCGATGCCTGAACGCTCTGCCTTTTTTATCATCTTTTCAAGGAAGGGAAGTGCATCACCATGGAAGTATTGCGGTTGTCGGCCTGCAAGGATGTAGTCGTCATCTATCTCTTTAATTTTAGAAGGAATATAATTTTCATTTAAGAAATATACCTTAGAGTATTTTTGGAGGAGTTCTTCGTCGGTTTTAGAAAGTTTATCAAGGTCGCCAACGGTGCCCATAAGTGCATCTATCTGGTCTTGGAAGTCGTCATTCTTTCGCTTTTCTTTACGATAATCATCTTTTAAATCGTCGTAATCCTTTTCTGCTTCTGTAAGGTCTTCTTGTAATGATTCTATGTGCGTTTGAGCCTCTGCGAGAGTCTGCGAAACGGTATTCTTTTCAGCGAGAACATTTTCTTTTTCACCAGAAAGCGCCGCAAGGTTGTCTTGGAGGGTGAGTGTTTTGTAGCCAAAGTATCCTGCAATAAGTAGAAGAATAATAAGAATGGCAATAATAAAATATTCCGCCTGAGAAAATCTTTTCATAGTCATAATAAAAGCAATTGTAGCACTAATAGAGAAAACTGTATCGTATTGATTCTGAGGTGTAATTATGGTATTTTTGGAGGCGTTACTAGATTAATTCTGAAATAAACATGTCAGAAGAAACAATGCCAGCAGCCGAGGCAGCAGAGCGTAATAATTACGAACTTGCCTTCCACGTACTTCCAACGGTCGCTGAAGGGGAAGTATCTGGTGTATTTGATACAATCAAATCACTTATTACTACACATGGTGGAGAACTTATAGATGAGGAAGCTCCAGCACGATTCGAACTTGCATATGAAGTGGTGAAACACATCGATACTAAGAATCGAAAGTTCACAAGCGCATATTTTGGATGGGTACGATTCTCATCAGAAGCAGTCGCTATTGAAGCAATAAATGAAGGAATGGATGAAAATTCAAATCTTTTACGATATATGGTAATCAAACTTACCAAAGCAGAAGAAGCAGATGCATTTCGCTTCCATGAAGCACTTGATGTGCTAAAGATAGAAGATGTTGAGGAATCTCAAAAAGTTTCTGAAACTGAAGACTCAGAAACTAAGGAAGACAAGAACGAGAACGAGGAAGTAAAAGAAGTTGAAATCGAAGAAAAGAAGGAAGAGACTGCAACAGAGGAAGATACAGCGTAAGCGATACTAATGTAATCAAAATTCTATGTACCTTAATAAAGCAATGGTTTATGGGAATCTCACACGAGATCCAGAAGTGAAGGCACTGCCAAGTGGCGTACAAGTATGTTCATTTTCAGTTGCAACCAACCGAACATATAAAGATCGCGATGGGAATAAACAAGAGCAGGCTGAGTATCACAATGTTGTTGCCTTTGCCAAGCTTGCTGAAATTATTGGACAGTACCTTAAGAAGGGACGACCGATTTATATTGAAGGACGAATGCAAACAAGGTCATGGGAAAAAGATGGAGTAAAACAGTATAGAACTGAGATTGTTGCAGATAATTTCCAATTTGGTGCAAGCGCACCAGGGGAAGGTGGGGGAGCGCAAGCTTCAGCACCAGCATCTGCGTCTACAGGAGCTACTGAGGCGAAGGCTCCTGCAGCGCCAGAGTATCCAGAGGAAGACATCAACCCAGAAGACATCCCCTTCTAAACGCCCAGATTTGCCACATCTGCTTTGTCAGTCTGCGGTAATTTGAAACTCACCGTACCGACGTACGGCTCGTCTCAAATTCCTTGCCTTCCTAACATCTGCGGCAACCTGAACGCTTAAAATAAGTGAGAGATAAAATTTAGATTTTAAACCAAATTTATTAGCTAAACATAAAACTATGTCAGAAGCAAAAACACAGAAGCAATCACCAAACGCAAATCACATCGACTACAAGGACATCACACGGTTGAAAGCAAATATTAACCCACACGCACGAATGTTCTCTCGAAAACGAACCGGCATGAGTGCAAAAGGGCAACGGAACTTTGCCCGAGCAATCAAACGAGCTCGATTTATGGCCTTGATCCCATACGTTTCAGAATAGTCATAGGTGCACAACACAAAAACCGGCAGGCTTCGCCTGCCGGTTTTGTTGCATATATTTAAAAACTATGGTATAGTTTTTCCGAAAGAGGACATT
>CAZQWL010000030.1:5427-7371 GCA_964597225.1 uncultured Candidatus Saccharibacteria bacterium
CAATTGTCCGCGGTGTTCTTCATTTTAGTTAGTGAGTGTATTTACGCCTTGCTCACTCGTTCAGAATATTGACCAGACTCGGTATTGACTGCCACCACATCACCTTCATTTATAAACATAGGCACATGAATTTCTAGCCCAGTTTCAAGGGTTACTTCTTTGGTAGCACCACTACTGGTGTTTCCTTTTACGGCTTCCATTGCGTTTTTTACCTTTAGCTCGACTTTAATTGGAGTAGTGACACTCATGATTTCTTCATTGAAAACAATAGCCTCTACAATACTATTCTCAGTTACGTAGTTACCCAGCTTTCCAACAATGTCTTCACCAAAGCTAAATCGGTCACTAGGATTGTCTGGAGGACAGAAGAAGTACTCTCCTCTGTTTGAATATAAGAATTTTACATCACGCTTTTCAATATCGGCTTCTTGCAGAATATCTGCCTGATGAAATGTCTTATCAACGACACCACCAGTACGTAGATTCTTCATTTTTACCGCATTACTTGCTTTCTGTCTGTCTTTTTTAGAGATTGAAGAGGTAAGCACCAGGTAAGGGTCATCGTTCATTACCACTGTTCGTTTTGGGAGTATTTCGTTGTATTGAACCTTTGCCATAATGTATTTGAAACTTAATTGGTTTTGAATAAGTGTTAAAATATACGTACGAATATAACAATATATGCTCGGACTTTCAACTACATACAAAGCTCAAGAACTTTCAGACGAAGAGATTCTTGCACGGAGCCAAAAGGAACCGTGGATTTATGCAGTATTGCTCGATAGATATCAAGCGGCATTTTTGCGGAAGGCACGAAGTATCGTACGCAATGAGCTTGATGCAGAAGAAGTGGTACAAGATGCATTTACCAAGATATATATGAACGCAGATAAATTTAAGCCACAAGAAGGTGCGAAGTTTAGTTCGTGGGCATATCGTATTTTGATGAACACCGCCTTTACGCGGTATCAGAAGAAGGTGAAAGAAGGTCAGCGGTTTGTAAATATCGACCCAGAGTATGAGCATATGGTAGGGGATGGTATTGAGCACAGTGCATTGCGGGAACGCACTGATGCAGTGGAGCAGGTACTTGGTCGGCTCCCTGGACACTTCGTGTATGTACTTCGCCTGCATTACTTAGAGCGTTGGCCACATCAAGCAATCGCCGATGAGACTGGCGAGAGTGTGGGGACGATTAAAGCAAGAATCCACCGAGCAAAAGCAGCCTTCAAGAAAGAAACAGGGGAGGAAGAAGTAGATATGCTACTTAGTGATTAGTAAAAGAAAGCGATGACCTTGTCATCGCTTTCTTTTACTCTCGCAACCTTTTTTATATAAACACCGTTATAAAGGATGCTCTACAAGAAATAGCTATGAACACAAATCAACTTAAAAAAAGAATAATGCGACGTGTGTACTACACATTTGGTATCCGTATCGTGTCACATCCTATATTCACCCACTCGGTAGTTATTGGCGTAACTGGATTCTTACTTACCCGCTTGGTGCATGTGGCAGCGGTGTATCACAACATGCTTAATGTGAAAGTAGGGGAGTTTGCATCATATGCAGTGCGCGTAGTGATGCAGTCAGATTTACCTACATTGGTTGCATTGGGACTCATTATCTTTACATGTCTATCATTGCGATGGCAGATGAAAGCACCGCGATTGCATTCAGCACAAGCTGCTTAATTTTATAAAAGAATAGTACGAACATGTTTATGAAAAAGACTGATAAGCTCCGCTTATCAGTCTTTTTCATCATTAGTCCAATCCTACATAGTCAAGACCTATGCAAATCTTCCAATATCTCATATTCATGATACAGTGAATTTATGATAAAAACTATTTCGTGGAGTGGAACTATTCTAGCAATAGTAGTAATCAGCAGTCTTTCCTTTGTGCAGTCGGCACAGGCCGACGAACCATGCGGAAACATCAT
>CAZQWL010000031.1:0-2087 GCA_964597225.1 uncultured Candidatus Saccharibacteria bacterium
ACACTACTCTCATCTCCTCCGTTGATAATCCATGCTTTTATCACACCCCATGCAATAACGAGGAATGTCAGTGCAAATATAATAGGCACTAACATCGCTATCAGCCCTATAAACATCTCCACTACATCTTTAAAATTATTCATATATATGAAATTAACCTGTTATATCAGTTACCGTTCCGGTGATGACGTCCAAAAGTACATTTGCGCCCAGTATCAATACTCCACCAATAAGTGCATACAGAAGTGCCTTATGTGCCTTGCTTATAGTCTCTACATTACCGCGTGCGGTCACATACAAGAAGCCTGCGTAGATGATGAAAAATACGATGAAAGGAATAGCAAATACCAGAAGAATATCAATAATTGCTTGGAAGAATTTTGGTATGGAACTTATGTTGCTATCAAGTGGACTTTCTAATGTAACTGACTTGGGAGGGGGTCTTGTGGTGGTTGTATCACCAGGGGGGTTGGTAGCAGTAGAATCACCCAGAGGATTAGTGACAGTTCTATCTTTAGCAAAAGTATCTTGTACTAAAATACCATTACAAAGAATCGTAAAAATAAATACAGCGGTAATAAGAAATTTCATACTAATATTCTAAAATTAAACGATCAATGGCGTCTCCTACGGCAGCACCCACTCGTGCACGATTGGACACGACATCTTCTACCATGCGAGTTAGGATACCCAATGATGCACTTGGATCTGGGTCGAGCCATGCACGTGCCACTAGTGCACTTTGCAACATCGCTGCTCGGTATGGACTTGCATCACCTGCAGAGATGAGATCACGTCGGACTGGTGCGAGATTGAGGCTTCGTGTGAGTTCGTTGGAGTACTTGGCGGATGAGATGGTATATGCGGCTGCAAATGCGCCCTGCGCGTTTGCAGCCGCACGTGGAATTGCAAAGCCGTAAAACTCTCCATACGTACGAAGTGCTGTTGCTGCGCCACCTTGTGGCACCGCAGCAGCGTCGAAGTTTAAGTTTGGATTCTTTCGGTCGATATCTTCCGCTTCTGAACCAAACCCAAAGTATAAGGCCAAGTCACCGCTGATAAACATATTTTTATCCTGTGGCATCGCTCGATTCCATGAATACACCGGGCTGTTGGCATTACTGAAGTCGGTATAAAACTGCACTGCAGCCTCAAGTGGTGCTCGTGCCCCTTGGACGGTCGATTGGTCAAGCTCAATGACATACCCTCGTTCATTTTCATTTACCATCTTACTTCCTGATTGCAATGCCAAAAGCATCAAGACTTCCTTTGCATGGAGGACATTACGCACCTCCCCAAACGCCAGTGCACTTTGAGAAATATTTCGACTGGTGTCTCGAATGGTAATCCCTGGTACAACATTGGCAACAACTTCTTCCCAAGTACGCGGTGCCTGAGCAATGCCGTTTGATGCAAATAAATCTCGATTCCAATACATCATCATTGGGTCTACAGCAAACGGTATTGCGTATACACCGTCACGTAATGCAAATATCTCCGCACCGTCTACATATGTGGAACGATAATCTCCAATTGGCATCGATTCGTACGGTATAGCCAATAATTTCGCCCGATGTTTCACTAGATTATCTGCTGAGAGAATCACCATGTCGGGAGAGCGTCCTTCTGCAATAGCATTAATCAACTGATCGTCGAAGTTGCGTTCGTCTATGGAATAGTATGAGACAACACCAAATGCTTTGTCCTCCTGAGTGATATTACGGAAAAGTGTCTCAAACGCAGCATACTCGAGTGTCCCCCATATTACCACTTCACTTCCATACACAACCTCTCCTTCAGACGGAGTCGCTTGATACCCACCGAGAAAAATAAGTGCCACAATAGCCACAAGACCAAAACCCCCAAGGAGCACCATCTGAAAAGGTCGAAGATTTTTCATAACAAACTAAATATTAGTGCTTTTATTATAACCTACCACCATTAAACATCTCAAAGTTATACTGCTACTTATCATTGATGATAAGTAGCAGTATCTCATCATCAGATCTTAGAAACGCAGTGAGATACAAGGCGGACAAACAAAAAACGCCGAGGTGTACGTATAGTACATTGAGGCGTTTTTTGTG
>CAZQWL010000031.1:2187-7312 GCA_964597225.1 uncultured Candidatus Saccharibacteria bacterium
GACAAACAAAAAACGCCGAGGTGTACGTATAGTACATTGAGGCGTTTTTTGTGTAGTCTAACGCAGTAGATTGCTGCGTTTTGTCGCTTTGGGTTAGAAGTAGACTATTGAGGCGATAGAATCGCCTGCCCTCATCTTCATCACCTTCACCCCTTGCGTATCGCGACCGAGCGTTGGCACATCTTTAATCGGAAGCTTAATCACCTGTCCGTTCTTACTCATGACAATCAGCTCGCCTTCTGTGCGGTCTTCTTTAGTGAGTATTGCTACACCAACTACCTTTCCAGTCTTTGTGGTTATCTTTGCAGTTTTAATACCACTTCCTCCTCGGTTTTGTGTTTTGTACTCTTTAGCTGGTGTTGCCTTACCAAATCCATTTTCCATTACTACGAGAATCTCGCGGTCTTCTTCTCCGCCTGTAAGAATTTCTGCAGAAACAATCTTATCATCTTTCTTTAGCTTCATGCCACAGACACCTCCTGCAGTCCGTCCCATTTGTCGCACATCAGCCTCCTTAAATCGGATTGCCTGGCCATTGTAGGTTACCAATGAAATTTCATCGCCTACACCAACAAATGAAGCTGCAATCAATGAGTCATCTGGCTTCAGATTAATAGCGATCAAACCACTTCGGCGCACATCCTTAAATGACGCGGCATCTGATTTCTTAATCACTCCATTTCGAGTCACCATCATCAAGCTCCAGTCGCCATCATCCCATGCACCTTTACGTACAGGTAAAACAGATGTCACGCGCTCATCACCATCCATCGATAGGAAGTTCATAATAGACTTACCTTTGGTCGCTCGACGACCTTCTGGGATTTCAAACATCTTGCATTGATATACCTTTCCTTTGTCTGTAAAAAAAAGTAAGTCACTATGTGTTGAGGTCGTCAGAAGTGTTCGCACAACATCTTCTTCTTTGGTATTTAGATCTACTACTCCGACTCCTCCTCGTTTCTGAGTCTTGTACTCTGAAGGATTTGTTCGTTTTACATAACCACCTTGAGTGAGCACAAGCACTGATTCTTCGTCAGCAACCAAATCTTCGGCACTCATATTCTTTACACCACCCTTCACAATCTTTGTCCGACGGTCGTCACCAAATTTCTCTGCGGCTTCTGCAAGCTCAGACTTCACGATTGCCATCATTTTCTTCTTACTCTTTAAGATGGCTTCAAGCTCTTTAATGAGCTTCTGAAGTTCCTTAAGCTCTTCCTCAATTTTCTTACGCTCAAGCCCAGCAAGCTTCTGCAGTCGCATATCAAGAATTGCCTGCGCTTGTACTTCAGAGAACTTAAACCCTTTCATCAAGGCAGCATGTGCAGTTGGCACATCTTTTGCAGCACGAATGAGTTTGATGATTTTATCAATGTGGTCCAGGGCTTTCTTTAAACCTAGCAAAATATGCTCACGGTCTTTTGCCTTATTTAGGTCGTATTGTGTACGTCGCTGAATAACATTTGCGCGGTGCTTCACATACTCTTCTAGAATTGCCTTCAAAGAGAGTGTCTGGGGTACTCCATCGACAAGTGCCACCATATTGAAATGGAACGTATCTTCAAGCTGTGTGTGTTTGAATAATTTATTTAAAACAGTCTGTGGATTGGTTCCACTTTTGAGCTCGATAACCACCCGAATATCATCAGTAGACTCATCGCGCATCTCTCGTATTCCTTCAATCTTCTTGTCGCGTACGAGGTTTGCGATTTTCTCTTGCATGTCCGCTTTGTTCACACGAAATGGAATAGAGGTAATGATGATTGAGAAGTTTCCTTTCTTATCTTCGATGATTTCTGTCTCACCGCGCACAACAACACCACCACGGCCATTGGCATAGGCCTGTGCGATAGCTTTTTGGTCAAAAGCGATTGCACCCATCGGGAAGTCAGGCCCTTTCACAAACTGAAGAAGGTCTTTGGTGGATGCTTCAGGATTATCAATCAGGTATGCTACTGCTTCACTTATTTCACGAAGGTTATGTGGAGGAATGTTAGTCGCCATTCCTACTGCAATACCGAGTGTACCCATGAGAAGCAAGTTTGGTAATCCTGCAGGAAGCACCTCTGGCTCTTTCTTTGTACCATCGAAGTTTGGCCGCCAATCAACCGTATCTTTTTCTAAGTCACGAAGCATTTCTTCAGAGATCTTGGACATCTTTGCCTCGGTGTATCGATATGCCGCAGCAGAGTCACCGTCAATAGATCCAAAGTTCCCTTGCCCCATAATAAGTGGATAACGTGTCGTGAAGTCTTGCGCAATTTTCACCATAGACTCATATACCGCAGTATCACCATGAGGATGGAAGCTACCAAGAACGTCTCCTACTACCGTCGCAGACTTCTTAAACTTTGCAGTGGAAGTAAGTCCGTTTAGGCGCATAGAGTAAAGAATACGACGATGCACTGGCTTGAGTCCATCACGAACATCAGGAAGAGCGCGTGAGGTTATCACGGACATCGCATAATCAAGGTACGCAGTACGCATCTCCTGAGAGATGTTCTGTGGGACAACTCCCCCTTCGTGCAATGGCACATCGTCTTTCACGGTCTTTTTCGGCATAGGTAATTGCGACTAGTCTGAATAATATGGTTGCTATTGTATCATAATTTAGTCCTCTGTTGAGACTAAATCTATCTTGGATGACGTACCAATAAGCACTTCTTTTCCAAGCTTTACTTTTTCTGTCACTACTGGAGTGCTACTTGCGGTGAAAAACGTATCAAAGTCTATAGTGTCTTTTCTTTCAATATTTGTACTCACATCTGGAACTTTTTCTTGGAGATTTTCTGACGGAGTAAATCCTTCCATGAGCGACGCTTTCATATTTGAAAAGGTTCGTGAGAAACCACCTTGCACTTTTTCTTGTTCTATTAATGGCGTATTAGTAAGTCCCGCCAAGCGTGCAGGCACGCTTGCAAGCCAAACGGCAGCAATAACAAAGGTAATTAAAAATGCAGTCCAAAAAGCATACCGGTTACGAACCTCTTTTGGTTTTTTTCGTATTGATTCAATCTTTTCTAATAACACGATAGGGGTTAATGGTTAGAGACCTCTCTACGCAGTAAGTACGACCACCTGGCCAGACATTTCGTTTACGTCTTTCTTCTTCAAAGTGAGTTTGTCTTGGGGCTTTGCTCCTGCAAAACTTTCTTCTTTCAAGAATTCTGCCAGAGCAGTCTTGTTATAATGCATTGGGATGACACACTTCGCTTCAAGCTTCACTGCCAACTTCGATGCCTGCGGCACCTCAAGTACATCACCTCCTCCAATTGGGATAAATAAAATATCGATGTCACCAAGCTCCCCAAGAATCTTCGGGTCGATGTCTGGCTCACCTAGAGCTCCCAAGAACACCATGTTCATCCCCTCTAGAGTCACCTGGTAAATAGTGTTGTACCGCTCTACTCCATCATAGGTAGTTTTTACCCCATACCCTCGGGCGGTAATGTCTCCTATCTCATACTCTCCCGGGCCATGTACCACAAAAGGCTGTTTGTTCCCATGTGCCACTTGCTCTGCACCATTGAAATCTTCGTGGTGCATTGAAATAAACGCCGCGTCTGAGCCGAACTTTACTGGTGATAGTTTTGATTTCTTTGAAATGGGGTCAAATGCAAGAGTCGTATCACCAAACGAAACCTTAAAACATTGCCCTCCGTGATGTGTGATTATCATAATGTTATTAGTATACGATTATACAGACAACAATACAATTAGAAATATGTTTCCTTGACATCGTATGAGCAGACGCTATATTTAAATACGTGCAAGGTTGGGGCTTCTTACTTTTGAACATAACTTGGCAGTAGGTTCAAATCCCCAGCCTTGCACGCCACCGCACCTTAGTGTTGGTGGTTTTTTATTGCATTTTTACATATATATAGTATATTTGTGCCACTTCGTAAGAAGATTATTAATCTCTAGCGGCACACGTTAAACCCCGTTCATATGAATACGGCTGATACGCAGGAGTATCACTTGAGTTATGGCTGAACGGACGCGTGTCGTCGGATACAAACATATTTAAATATGTCAGAAACAACTATCGCATCAAATGCGATGCAAACATACGTTGACGCAAGTCCTGCTGCACCACAACTTGGTGAAGTAATTGAAGGGACTGTATCAGCAATCGGACGAGCGCGAGTTACTATCGACCTACATCCTTTTGGTGCGGGCCTTATCTTTGGTCGTGAATACATGAACGCCCGAGACATCCTGCGAAAGGTGTCTGTTGGTGATTCTATCGCGGCGAAAGTAGTAGACGTATCAAACGAAGACGGGTACATCGAACTTTCACTTAAGGAAGCACGACAAGCACTCATCTGGGGAGACGCAGAAGCAGCTGCAAAAAACAGCACTATCCTTTCTCTAGAAGTGAAGGAAGCAAACAAGGGAGGACTTATCATCGATTGGCAAGGCATCCTGGGATTCCTTCCAGCATCACAGCTTTCAGCTGATAACTACCCACGGGTAGCTGATGGAGATAAGGATAAAATCCTAACTGCGCTTAACGACCTTGTTGGTAAGCACTTGAATGTAGTAATCATCACTGCCGACCAGAAAGAAGGAAAGTTGATCTTCTCTGAAAAGGGACCACAAGAAAAAGAAGCGAAGGAAGAGAAGGTAAACAAGTACGAAGTAGGAAATGTACTCGACGGTGAAGTCACTGGCGCAGTAGACTTCGGAGTATTTGTGAAAATCGAAGATGGCCTAGAAGGGTTGGTACATATCTCTGAACTTGACTGGGGTCTTGTAGAAGACACCCGCACTCTCTATAAAGTTGGAGACAAAGTACAAGTGAAGGTTATCGAGGTAAAAGACGACAAGATCTCACTATCCATCAAACAGCTTCGTGAAAACCCATGGTCTGCTGCTACCAAGAAGTACAGTAAGGATGACACTGTCAATGGTGTGGTACTGAAGTACAACAAGCACGGTGCACTTGCATCAATCGAAGAAGGTGTCGCGGGACTGGTACACATCTCTGAGTTTGAAAATGAAGAAGCTCTGAAGACGGAACTTCCGCTTGGAAGTGTCCATGAGTTCAAGATTTCACTCTTTGAACCAAAAGATCAACGAATGACTTTGACGTTCAAATCAGAAGAAGCGAAGAAAG
>CAZQWL010000032.1:0-7254 GCA_964597225.1 uncultured Candidatus Saccharibacteria bacterium
CTTCTCTATTTTTTATTCCGTTCTGTAGAGAGAATTATACTAACGGATTACTATACGAATCTTGCTCACACGAATCCACAGCAACTGCTTTGGCAGCGGCTGCGGCTGCTTTCTGTACTATCTGAGCTTCAGCTGGAGAAATAACATCTTTCTCTAACGCATCAGTAATTTGATCTTGTTTTCTAATGAGAATACCTTCTCTTGTGGCAGCTCTCATTTTTTTGTAAATTGGGTCTGCTTGCGTTGCGAGTTCTAAAGCTACTTCCAGACGACCGGTTTTATCTTCTGGGTCGTTTGAGATGTAGCCATATCCCGACAGTCGGTCTCGTACAGGACCTGGCTTTGACACGAGTTGGGCGACGTCGTTTGAGAGGGTATCGCTTGCAGTTTTTTTCCAAGCTCCAAGTGGAAAGATTATGAAGTGTAGAAACGGCCGCACTGCACGCTGTGGGAAGTTTGCAATAGCTGATTGTAGGTCAGTTTCAATACGATGCAATCCGTTTTCCATACACTGTTGAACAATGGGATAATCAGCATCTGGATAGCCATCATCTTTGTAGCGCTTTAAAACTGCAGACAGTAAATATAACTCGGAAAGAACATCCGCAAGTCTCCCGCTGAGTTTTTGCTGTTTTTTCAATGAGGCACTCAATAATAAAATAGTCATATCCGAAAGGACAGAAAATGATATGCTATATCGCGATATCTGTTTGTACCAGTGAGCCACAGAAGTAGGCACGCCTTTGGGTACCGTACTTAAAATTCCAAATGTTAGATTGCCAAAGAGTGAGCGGGTGCAATTTGAAAGAAAGAGACTTACATGCTTCGCTAAAACGGTGTCGAACTCAATAATTCCTTTTGTGGAATCATCATGTTCGAAGCTTTCTATTTCTTGTCGTAAAAAGGGGTGTCCTTGTAGTACTCCCTGGGCAAATGTAATGACTGACCGAGTAACAATATTTGATCCCTCAACAGTGACTCCGATAGGGGCGGCATTGTATGCTGAAAGTAGGTAGTTGGAAGGGCCGTCACATATGCCGCGACCAGCGTGTACATCAAGAGCATGATTGGTTGCATACCCTGAATACTCAGTAAGCTTATATTTCATAATGGCTGACACCGCAAGTGGTCTCTTGCCACTATCTACAAGCGCAGCAGCGACTAATCGAGCTGACTCAGCCTTGTACGTTAATTCGGTAAGTTGCGCCACTGCACTTTGCACCCCTTCAAATGTATTTAAGGAAAGACCAAACTGTCTACGTACCGCAGCATACGCAGTAGTTGTTCTAAATGCAGTTTTAATAGTACCCACAGAGACCGATGGCAGTGCCAAACAACGACCTGCAAATAAACACTGCATAATCATTTTCCAGCCAAGACCCACACCAGCCTCGGCTCCGATTACCCACTCCATTGGGATGAACACATCTTTCCCTGTAACGGGACCGTGTGGAAATGCAAGTCCTGCTGGATAATGTCGCTTGCTAGTATCGACCCCTGGGTGGTTTGCAGGAATCAGTGCCAAGGTAATCCCTGAGTTCTGTTCAGACTTTAGGTGGTTATTAGGGTCAGATAGAGAAAAGGCCAACACAATCAATGACGCTTTGGGTGCTAGAGTGATAAAACGTTTATTGAAGTTTAGTGTAAGCCCGAGCACCTCCTTCCCTTCGTGCGTACCGTATTCCACTACTCCTGAATCGGGCATGCTTCCAACATCAGACCCTTGCGCTCCTGTTACTGCAAACGAGACAATTTCTTTTCCTTCAGCTAAACGTGGGAGATAATAGTTTTTTTGTTTGTCTGTACCGTACTCTTCTATGAGTTCGTCGGGGTATAGAGAAGTTGGTAACTCAATAAGTACTGCAGCATCAACTGAACGTGAGGCAACCTTACTCAAAATTAATGACTGAGCTTGAAATGAAAAATCAGCTCCACCCCACTTCTCTCCAACGCGCAATCCAGAAAAATTATGTTCTTCAGCGAATTTCCAAACAGCGTCTGGTATACGACGGTTACTTCTAATATCCCAATCATCAATAATTTTGCAGTATTCTTCGATAGGCCCATTAATAAAAGCGTTCTCTTTTTCTGATAGTTGTTGTGCGGGCAAGTTGTGTAGTGCATTCCAATCGGGGGTACCTGCAAAATACCCAGCTTCAAACCCAGCCTCCCCTGCAGAGAGTGCTTGTTGTTCTAAAGATGAAATATGTACGTTATGTTGCTTCACTCGATTAAAAATCCTTTGCGTGAAAAGAAATCGTCGCACCGGAGGGATAATCATACTTCCAATCAATACCACCCCTATAAGGGTAGCTCCGAAAAATATGTATCCTGTTGTAGTATCGGCAATCCGAAGCCAAACAGCCGCGACACTCAGTATAAAAAACCCCCAGAGTAACGCTGGCACTTGATAGCGAAGAAATAAAAGTGTTGTACCCACGCTAAACAGCAGTACAAAATATTCTAATCCATACATTATGTGGGCATAGTAGCATATTGTACGGCCTTTTTATATTGTGCCGCTACTGCCTGCCTAATGATCTCAGCAATCTCTTCATCAGTTTGCTCTACTTCTAAAATAGGGACGGAAAATGGAGCTCCAAATGACACCACCGCGCACGGGAGCCAACCTTTTTTATAATAATGAACCGCGCACGGGATGATAGGAGCATTGGTACGAGCATGCAGTGCAGCCACCCCTTTTTTAAAAGGGCGCGGTGTATCATCGGTATTACCACGGCCCTCAGGGAAAATGAGTACCGTCTCACCCGCTTTACTCGCATTCACCAGAGGTGCAAGCTTCTTTGAGAAAGACACTGCTTCGGGTATATACACTACATTAAATAAATAATACACTGCCTGTATAAAACCAATCGATTTTGCAATCTTTTGCCCAGGACGTTGCAAGCGGTGCAATGGTGCCGCGTAGGGTGCAAGAGGAAGGAGTTGTAGTGTTAGTTTTGGGAAGATTGCTATTCCAATAGTCAGCGGGTCAATTGAATTACGGTGATTGGAGGCGATAATTGCTGATGAATTGAGTGACTTAAAATCATCAGGGTTATAATCCATTTTGATTATTTTAAATATTTTAAGCGGTGAGAAAAATAACCCCCAGAAAAACCACATAGTATTGGTGATCAATCTTTTAACTATCCTGCTCTCACGTGTCTTTTTATCTTGATTGTGGTTCATAAGAATAAACAGTGATGATAGTATACTAGCTACAGAATGAAAATGTACATCTGACATTTTCCGTCACCTAATTTACTGTACTATTATTAACATATGCTTCATAAACGCTGGAATTCACTTGATGTACTAAAGGCCATCATGGTGCCAGGAATGATAATCACCCACAACACAATTTGGTGGCTGTCATACCACCCGATTTTTATTGCTGATGCAATGGAAGGCTGGTTTGTATCTGTACGATATATTTCATATTTAGTACTCCTTATCCCAGCTACTGCTGGGGCCGCACTTTTCTTCTACCTTAGGCAACATAAAGGAAAAGAGTTACCTCCATTTAAAAACATAATCTACCGAGCGGTAGCACTATCTGCCGTTGGCTTCCTTATGAATCTACTGGCGTTTGGTCATAATTCTTTATGGCAATGGAATGTACTGCAATTTTTCTCCTTGAGTATGATTATTGTGTATACCTTGCTCGCTATTGCTCCAAGATGGTCGGTGGTTGTTGCGGGTATTGTTACCATACTAAGTGCACCAATGCTACGAGATATATTTGTCGCACACTCAGACACTTATATTGGTGCAATCCTTATAGGCGAACCGACCAATATTCATTTATGGCCATTATTCCCTTGGTTCTCCGTGTTGGCGATGGGGTTCTGGGTGGCCAGCCTACTTTATAATGGACATGACTATCTACGGCGTACTGTGTTCGTTGTTTTGACTGGAGGGTTGTTGATAGGTATTTCAATTTTGTCGGGTACGTTTTTATTGGAAATAGATTTTAATAATTTGTGGGGGGAAAGTATCTTTACGCCCCCCACCTATCGCATGGTCGGCACCATAGGCGTTGGTATGGTCATCTTCGGGGTTGGGAATTTTTTATACCGAGGTATGTCTATGCCCCGCTACGGCATTATTCAGTGTTTTAGTTATGGATTATTTTATACATACGTCATCCACATGATACTTGGCCATCAATTACAGAAACACATCCTGCACCACAGTGATTCCATGTCGTTGTTGTTACTCGCAATATCCTCACAAATCGTTATGGCGTACTTGATTGGAGCATTTGTTTTACACCTTAGGTTACAGGCATCTAAAGGGCCTAATAAAATTGGTGCATCGTGATAATGTAGAAGAACGAAAAACAGTCGCCCCAGGGCGACTGTTTTTCGTTCTTCTCTATGGAGTTATTACGCTTTTGCTTTCTGGATTGCAGCAACAAGTCGTGACTTCTTTCGTGCAGCTGTGTGCATTTTGATAATTCCTCGCTTTTGCGCTTTATCAATTGCTTTTTGAGCTTGTGGCATCATTGCCTCTGCTTCTTTTGTCTCTCCTGCAGCAATATGCTTGCGCATATTTTTAACCACTTCATTTAACTCTCGATTTCGACGTATGTTAAATACTCGCTTTGCTAGCGATGCTCGGTGTGCTTTTTTTGCTCCTGTAGTAATTGGCATATATTTGTGTTTATTGGGCGAAACTATACCTCAAACGTACCAAAAATGCAACGCCTTGGCGACTGTGGTAAAGCAATATACTATAGAGGTATGATTCGACATATTAAAGGGACTATTGCAGATATAACAGAAGGACAAGTGGTGGTAGATGTAAACGGGGTTGGGTACCTTATATATGTCACCGCCACCGTTGAGCACTTCATACTTAAAAAAGAAATCATGCTCCATACACACATGGCGGTGCAAGAACGGGCGCAAGATTTGTATGGCTTCATTACTCGAGATGAACTTGAGCTCTTTACACTTCTTTTGACTCTAAATAAGATTGGTCCAAAATCTGCGATTCAGATACTGCAAAAGGCTGACATCGAACTCTTAAAAACAACAATACTCAACAATGATGCGGGACACCTCTCAAAGATGTCTGGTATTGGTAAAAAAACTGCAGAAAAAATTGTAGATGGTCTTAAAGAAAAGTTCGAAGACTTCGCAGGTGCGTATACTTCCTCGTCTACAACTGACACTCCCTTACCTCCCTACACAGTCGATGCTATTGATGCACTTATTTCACTTGGGTATCCACAAGCTGATGCACGTAAGGCAATCCAACAACTACCAGATACCATTCAAAACGCCAATGATGCAGTGCGTGAAGCACTTAAAGAGCTTGGCAAAGAGTAGTACCTATATTTCACACCATTTTTACCACTTTGTAACTATTCTAAATACCTGCCTCAGCGTATACTTATATATATGAATACCATTTTGTACTGGATAAAACGTTTTATCCCACGTTTTATTTTAGAAAAAATCCGTCCTCCCTATCACTACGCATTGGCATATGTAGGAAGCCTTATCTATCGAAAGCCCTCCAAAGAAATCACTGTGATTGTCGTAACCGGAACAAAAGGGAAATCAACTGTTACTGAACTCATCACCACCATATTGCAGGCAGACGGAAATAAGGTAGCCTCCCTTTCGACAATTCAATTTCGTATCGGTGACGATGTTCAAAAAAACCTTTTCAAGATGACTACTCCTGGTCGTTTCTTCATACACAAATTCCTTCGGGAAGCAGTGGATGCGAAGTGTACCTATGCAGTCATTGAAATGACTTCTGAAGCAGCAAAACAATTCCGGCACAAGTTTGTAGAGATGGATGCACTAGTATTCACCAATCTCAGCCCTGAACATATTGAGTCACACGGTTCATTTGAGAAATATAAGAAAGCTAAGCTTGAAATTGCAAAGCAGTTAGCGGAATCTGCGAAGCAGCCTCGATATACCGTTGCAAATACTGATGATGAGCATGGGAAAGATTTTCTTAATATCAAAGTGGAAGAGAAACTCCCTTATGCACTTGAGAACCTAAAGCTTCATACACTACATAAAGATGGTATCGGTCTCATTTTCCAAGATGCAGATGAGGAAATGACCATCCGTGTTCCATTGGTAGGGCTCTTTAACGTATACAACACGCTTGCTGCCATCACCCTTACTCGAGCACTTGGTGTACAGCTTCGGACTATAGAAACTGCGTTACGAACACTTCCTCCTATTAAAGGACGAGTGGAACACTTCACCACATCAAAAGAATCAACAAAACAAATCACTGCAATTGTTGATTATGCACATACTCCCGATTCTTTAGAGAAACTTTATCAAGCATTTAAAGATCAGAAAATTATCGGAGTGCTTGGAAACTGTGGAGGTGGGCGCGACACATGGAAACGTCCAGAAATGGCAAGTATTGCAGAAAAATACTGTGACAAAATTATTCTTACCAACGAAGACCCGTATGATGAAGAACCACGTAAAATCATTGACGAAATGCTTAAAGGAATTGAAGACCAATCAAAAGTAGAGGTCATTATGGATAGAAGAATGGCAATCCGTACCGCACTTGAAGCTTCAGAAGATGGTGGGTATGTCATTATTTCTGGAAAAGGAACCGATCCATTCATCATGGGTCCACACAACACTCGTCAACCCTGGAGTGACGCAGAGGTGGTGCAAAAGGAATTAAGCCTTTTAGAATAATAAAGAACAAAACAAATGACGTCCGCAGGGCGTCATTTGTTTTGTTTTATTACTCATTGTTCTTACATAAAACTATGTATCCTTTACTTGAAAAAAAGTACTATTCCGGTGGTTACTGAAACATTAAGTGACTCCTTCATGCCTGCCATTGGAATTTCCACCACGACATCTGCTACCTCAATAAGCTCCTGATGAACCCCTTCCACTTCTGCACCCATGATGTACGCCACCTTTTCTGGTACATTAAAATCATACAAAGAAACTGAGTTTGAGGCTTGTTCAACTGCGACTATAGTAAACCCGTCTTTCTTTAATTGGGTTATAAGCTCCAGCGATTCCTTTATCGACTCGCTAGCTGCATCACCAATATGTTCCCATGCAATACTTTCATTTGCGCCAAGTGATGTTTTTATAATTTCGGGCTGTAGTCGACCAAAGCGGTCTATCGGAGTGGGAGTTGGACCTACTAAATATATTTTTTCTACTCCTGCTCCGTCGGAGCTGCGGAAAATAGAGCCTACGTTGTAGGCAGAGCGGATGTTATCGAGAATGAGGC
>CAZQWL010000033.1:0-7028 GCA_964597225.1 uncultured Candidatus Saccharibacteria bacterium
CTCCAAGGAGATTACGAGACGTCTATCGAGGTACCACTCCTCCATCCCGCTATATTGGTAGCAAAGACTATACAATATTTTTACTCAAGATGCAATGACAATTATTACACCGCCTCAAACTCTCGAAACACCCGTTCATATTTAATCATTGCTTCCTTCGCCATTGCTTGAGTGAGCACAAAGTCAGCACTGCGGTGTGCAATTTTATTTCGTATCAAGTGAGCATCCCATGCGTCTTGAATAGTGGCGAAGTTGGCGGCACTAGCTCCCTTGAGTTGCTCTCCAATACTGTGTCCTGCGTATCCAGCCTTACTAAGTACTTCTCCAAGAATAATATCAGCTTCAATAATTGCAAGCTTCCAGTCATTGGGGTTGTCTGAACTGACATGACCCTGTATTTCATTCCATCGTCGATTTTCTTGAGAACCACCATGTTTGTCTTTCCATGCCTGTTCAGCATCAGCCAAATTCTTGGCCTCTTCTTCGCTAAGTTGATTGATACGTAAATATGTATAAATGATACCGTAAATAAATAATGCTGAGAGTAAAAATGCGATGATGGACCAAATTTCCCATACTCTACTAAGAAAATCTAAAAAACCTCCAGCACTCGCATCACTACCTGAAATTACTTCAGCAATTTTGCGAAAAATCCCGAGCAAGTCAGGTCCGTAATTATTATATATAATGTCGTTGTCGTCAGGTTGCATATGTAATATATGCGTCAACTGTAACTATAACTTGGTATCGTACATTTTTTTGCCAAGATCGAAAAGCCGCGCATCACCACCGTGTGGTGCTATATATTGTACACCAACCGGAAGATTCTTTCCGTCACGCTGTACCGTGCCTCCTGGAATAGAAATTGCCGGCACTCCTGTGAGGTTTACTGGTACGGTGAAAATATCTTGTTTATATACTGATATTGGGTCTTTCAAGGAGCCAGCTACATATGCAGGAGTTGGTGCCGATGGTGTCAATACAATATCAACATTTTCAAACACCTTAGCTAGCTCTTCTCGCATAAGCTCACGAGCTGCTTCCGCTTTACCATAATACGCATCACAGTATCCTGAAGAAAGTACGTAGGTACCAAGCAAGATACGTCGCTTTACCTCATCACCAAATCCAACCCCTCTACTTTTTTCATACACGTCGAGCAACGTCTCCCCTTCTTCGCTTAATCCATATCGAATACCATCATATCGAGCGAGGTTTGAGGATACTTCTGCTGGCATCGATACATAATATGCTGCGAGCCCTTTCTCAAACAACGGTAATACAACATCGACAATCGTGTGACCTGCTTCCTTAAGCTCTGTTACATGAGCTTCAAACACTCCCATAACATCTTCATCTACCCCTTCTTCCATAAAGTCTCGAGGTATACCTATGGTGTATGTTTCTTTCAGTGGCACCTGAGCGTACGTATCTTCATGTATTGTCGTTGCATCTAAGACATCCTTCCCTGCCATGACACCGTGTACAAGCTCTGCATCTGCCACTGAGGTAGTAAGCGGTCCTGCTTGGTCGAACGATGAACCCATAGCCATCAAGCCTGAGCGCGACACTGCTCCATAGGTAGGCTTGTACCCCACTAAGCCACAGTAACTCGCTGGCTGTCGTACAGAGCCTCCTGTATCAGTACCAATAGCAACAGACACTGCATTCATCGCAACGGCTGCAGCTGACCCTCCTGATGAGCCCCCAGGGACTCTGGTAGTATCAATCGGATTTTTTGTAGGGCCAAATGCTGAGTTTTCTGTAGAAGACCCCATTGCAAACTCGTCCATGTTGGCAGAGCCTATGAAAATTGCCCCCGCGTCACGCAACTTTGTAATAATAGTCGCATCATATGTTGCCGTATAGTTTTCAAGGATTTTTGACCCTCCTGTTGCCTTCTTTCCTTTAATAAGAATGTTGTTTTTGATTGCTACAGGCACACCAAGTAACGCAGGGGCACTTTCACCCTCTTCTGCAAAACGCTTTGTTGCTTCTTCTGCTTGCTTCAAGGCATCTTCTTTATACACATCTAAAAAGGCATGGATGTCTTCATCTTTTTCCTCAATAACAGCCAAACTTTCATTGATGGCATCAATAGGAGTGTATGTACCGGAAATAAACTTTGTACGTAATTCAGCAATAGTCATACTAGTCAGTATTTAAAATTTTCTTAACTTCCAGTCGCCCCTTCTTCACACTTGGTGCTTCCTGCATCAAGGCGTCAGTATGACTCCCTGGCTCTACGGTAATCTCATCTTCACGAAATACATTGTAGACTGCACCTACTTTTTTTGTTACACCATCTTCTGCAGTAATTTCGTTTACCACACTTACGTATTCAAGTACTGCATCAATATCCTTCCCTAACGTATCTGCTTCACTATCAGAAATAGTAATACGTGCCATATTTCCCAATTTTAAAATTTCATCTTTTGTCATGAGGGCATAGTACCATTTTTTATATCGGCATAAAAGAACGGTAGCTGTAGCTACCGTTCTTTTATACTCCAATCATCTTCAAAAACTCTTCCTCATTTAGTGTTTTCACTCCAAGTTCCTTTGCTTTTGACTCTTTACTTCCTGCATTATCTCCGACTACCACAAAATCAGTTTTTGCAGATACGGTACTGACAATATGTGCACCAGCACTTCGTGCCATTTCTTTTGCTTCATCTCGTCCTAGAGTTGGTAACGTACCAGTAAACACCATAGACGTACTTTCAAATACACCACCCTTCTGCTGCAAAGACGGTAAAATATCCAAATGTTTTATCAGTGCATCTATCAATTGTATATTCTCTTTTTTATCAAAGTATGCAACTAGTGACTCGGCAACAGTCTCACCTACACCGTGAATCATTGCGACTTGCTCAACTGATGCTTCACGAACTTTTTGAAGTGTACCAAATTCTTCTGCTATCAAAATCGCAGTCTCTTCTCCGACGTGTTCAATAGATAGACTCACTAAAAACCTATGGAGCGGGACTTGGGTCACCGCAGCCAACGCATCCACAATATTCTGCGCAGCTTTTTCTTTAAACCCAGGGAGATCTTTAATGTCTCCTACTTTCAAAGTAAATAAATCTTCATACGTAGTAATAAGGCCATTTTCAAGAAGTACGTCAATAATTTTTGGACCAACACCGTCAACATTCAAAGCTTTCTTTGAAACGAAGTAACACAATCGCTGACGTAGTAAGTGTTCTGAGTCGAGGGTGACACACCTATATGCAGCTTCACCTGAAAATCGCTCAATAGACCCATCCCCTCCACACCCTTCAACTGTTTTCGGAAAGGAGTATTTCTTTGTATTCTTTGGGCGTAATTCCAAAATTACCGAAAGAATTTCTGGGATAATATCTCCCGCTTTTTGAAGCACAATAGTGTCACCCGCCCGAACATCCAACCTTTGTATCTGGTCTTCATTGTGCAATGTCGCTCGAGAGACCGTCGAGCCATCAATCAGCACTGGTCGCAAGTGCGCCACAGGGGTCACTGCACCAGTGCGCCCTACTTGCAATACAATATCTTCCACCACCGTTGTGGCTTGTTCCGCAGGAAATTTTATAGCAATAGCGAACCGAGGGCCTTTCCCCGTGTATCCAAGTGCTTCTTGATACTTCACTTCATTCACCTTTACTACTACTCCATCAATGACATATGACTGCTTCTCTTTTTTAGTGTGCCACTTTTGCCAAAAAGAAATCACCTCAGAAATATCAGCACATACCTGATATCCATCATTCACCTTTAATCCAAGCTCGCGCAACCGTTCAAGTTCTCCTGACTGAGAACCTACCTGTTCACCAAGGGAAATATCATATATAAACGTATCAAGCTTCCGTCCAGCAGCTACTTTCGGGTCGAGTTGTCGGATAGTTCCTGCTGCTAAATTACGTGGATTTGCATATTCACTTTCGCCATTATCGCTGCGTTCCTTGTTTATTTTCTTAAGCTGTTGTTTTGAGAGCCATATTTCACCCTCTGCAATAATTGATACCCTTTCTTCTAGACGAAGAGGTACCGATTGAATGGTTCGTACGTTATGTGTTACATCTTCACCAACCTTCCCATCACCTCGCGTTGATGCCGTGTGAAGTAGTCCGTCAACATACTCAAGAACTACGTGCAGACCGTCAATTTTTAATTCACAGGTGTAAGTTGGTTGTATCTGCTTTCCATATTCCTTTTCAAGCCTACGCTTCACACGTTCATCAAACTCCACAACATCATCTGCAGTAAATGCGTCATTAAGTGACCACTGAGGTACTTTATGTGTTATTTTTTGAAATTTCTCAAGTGCCTGACCCGCAACACGCTGAGTCGGAGAGTCTGATGTAATCAACGATGGATGTTCTTTCTCAATTTGTACTAATTCTTCCTTGAGTGAGTCGAGAGCTTCGGGAGAAATAAGCTCTTTATTCTCTACATGGAAAGCACGACGATACTCATTTACCGTTTTTTTAAGTTGTGTATACCGCTTCTGTATTTCTGTATTGGGCGCATCTGACATAATGTGCCTATTTTAACACTTCTTACTCATCATGAGTACTAAAATTCAATAGAAATCTCACGTTGCACAGTAAAAATACTACTGCCCGCATCTGCACAACTACGATTAAATCCACGTACAAATGCAATAGCGCACACATCACCTAATGTGCATACTTTATCAAGCATCTCTCTTTCAACAGCAAAGTTTAAAGTAACTTCAGCACTGCTGGCATCCATCGTATACACCTCAAACTCCAAACACTGTGTTCCGTCTGCATTGACCCAATCAAACTGATAGTTAAATTCCTGTATTTCAGTATCTCCGTCAGAGTCCGTCATGGTGCCTGATTGTCCAAGGCAATTTACCGTCACTTCACCTCCGTCTGTTATAAAATCTACAGGGTCTTCGTTGCGCGCGTGTCGCAAACATTCCATGCCAGCATTTGCTACCTGGAACGCTATCTCTGACCCTCGTGTTGTGGTGCCCAGTGTGAGTTGCTTAAGGGTAATATGGAGCATGGACAGCCCAATAGATAAAGCAATACTCGAGATAATGAGCGAGAGCAGAAGTGCAAAACCTTTATTTTCCTGTAGTTGTTTTTTATTCATATATGCTAAACATCGCACCTGATAACGTCACATCTTGAACCTGATCGCTAAACAAACTTGCACTCCAGGACACCGTTGATTCAATTTGCACTCCTTTGTTTCCAGGCGTTGAGTCGTACACTAAAACAATCTTTCGAATATACTGACTCTGAGTTCCTCCTGATGAGCTCAGTGAATAACGAGCTCGTGTGTCACTCTCATCATAATACAACCGACAATTTTCTTCTGTCGCACAACTTTGTACCGTGCCAAGAGGGTCATCATCAGCAAAATCTATATTACAACCTGTAGCAGCAAAACAACTTGCGTCTATCCCTGAAACCCAGTCCCAGCTAGTAGAAATATCTCCATTATTTACCGCTTCAATAGCTGCACCATTACGCGCAGATAAAAACGCCTCTATTCCCTCTTGTGCTAAGAATATGGCTGTTGTTTGTTCTTTGGCATATCGTGCGCTTTGGATACCCTTTGCAGCGATAGTCATTGGACCAACAAGTGCTAGTAGTAAAATAGCAATGGCAACAAGTACCTCTACTAAAGAATATCCTTCATTTTTTTTATGAAAAGTATACATATATGTTATATATCAAGTGTTTGTTGGGTTACGGTGGTTTGCATTTGGAAAGAAGTGTCCAATCCTGCAATTTCACCTGCGGTACCCTCTAGAAAAATGGTCACCGTCGGCGACCGTTCATCCCCAGGCAAAGTATCAGTTCCTGTCACGATAAAATCAAGCGTGTCTATAGTAACCTCAGGTGCAGTAATCGTCTGCCAAATACCTGTAGTCCCTAGACGTCTCTCTATAGACTTAGAAGTATTATTATGTCGATACGCAATACGGCTACTGCCTGTTCCGCCAGTGAGACTCCCACCACTTTCAGTAATAACTAAGGAGTTTGCACCACCAGAACAGTCGCGGGTGTTTGAACCTGTAGCTTCTTGATTATCTCCTATATCATTACTGCAGTAATAATGATATCCAGTACGGATTTCACGTGTAAGACTATCCACAGCAAAAGAAATGTTTGTCACCACTGACTGCGCACCTTGTTGTTTAGTGTTTGCATCAATAAGCACCAACAGGGTCCCTACTGCCATAGTCACCACAATGGTAAACAACGACAATGAAACAAGGACTTCAATCAACGTGAAACCGGATTGTGTGGGTGCGTGATATTTAATTTTTGAGTGAAGTAAAATTTTCATATTTATTGAACTGAGATTTGTCCACTTGAATATACCACCACTTTCTTACTAGCAGAACCATCATTTGTAGAAATGACAATACTTATTTGATCTGGGTTATTTTCAGTATTTGTAGTAATTTGAGCGTCAAAATCAGGGCGTTTAAATGCTATAGATGCGTTTGCGGAATTAGCTGCATCACATGTTTGCGTACCTCCTACGGTTGTGCAAATCTCTAAAATAGTAAAACGTGGGTCGATAGTATATGTTTCTCCTATTTCTTCTCCTACATCGTATTCTTTTGAGGTCCCTCCAGATGTATCTTGGAAGAGTAAGTAGGTATTTCGAGAGCTTAAATCAATATAAATTCCGTAGGCTAAACGAAATGCTCCGGAGTTTCCTCCTACGCTCACTCCAAATACTTGTGCTTCACGTATATCTAAAGCTAATTCGTAGGCTTGTGACTTGAGTATTACTGTATTGTTAAATGAGGAATATCGAACCATCACTAGCCCCGTAACGAGTGTTACAATACCGATAGTTATCATAAGTTCAATCAATGAAAAACCGGCTTGAGGTGTTTTTTTTATTTTTTTATTATGTTGAAAAAAAAACATACTTACACAAACGATGAAACAAGACTCAGTACATCAAACTCATAGAGATATACTAACAGGAACGCAATAATCATAAAGGGAGCGAACGGTACTTCACTCTTCATTGTAAAGGATTTTGAA
>CAZQWL010000034.1:0-2756 GCA_964597225.1 uncultured Candidatus Saccharibacteria bacterium
TTATTTTTGCCCCCATGGGCAGTTTTGATAATGCACTATTGCACCATCTTTCTACATCTAAATATGTAAGAACGTTTTAACGTTCTGTTTTCAAAATACGGTCGATGGCTCGTTTGTTGTCGCGGTCTTTTAAGGTTTGACGTTTGTCTGTCTTCTTCTTACCTCGGACCAATGCAACTTCGAGCTTTATCTTACTGCTTTTACTATACCACGAAATAGGGACTATTGTCAACCCAGCAGTATTAAGCTCCTTGGAGAGTTTAGCAAGTTCTTTTTTAGTAAGCAAGAGCTTTCGGTCGCGTTCTTGGTTATAACTATCGGGTGTGTTTGCCTCTTGGAAATAGGATATGGTTGCTCCTTTCAGGTACGCGCCATCTTCCTTGAGTACGATGTAGGCACCAACAAGCGATGCTTTGCCTCCACGAATTGCCTTTACTTCATATCCACGCAGTACAACACCTGCCTCGAATTTCTCAAGGATTTCATAGTTGAACGTTGCTTTTTTGTTACGGATATACGTTGTCATAGATATATATCGCTATTATACAGAAAAAGATGGCAAAACGTAGCTTTTGTCGTCTTTTTCTGTATAATATTCCCACTATGTCAGATACCCAAAATAAAGAAAAAAAGGAAGAAAAGACTATTAAAAATGATGAAGTAGCTTCAGAAAATAATGTCTCTGAAGAAACAAAAGAAGAATCTGTAAAAGATTCTAAAAAGAAGGGGATGAAAATACCTAATTTAAAAGATTCAAAAAAGAAAGTACCAGTTGGCCCAGGGAACTTTTGGAATAACATTCTTTCAACAGTACTTTTACTTATTTTTATTACCGCAGCATATTCGTATTTTGCGGATACATCTGTAAAACCTGAAGAACTTTCTCTTTCGGAAGTGGTGACACAGGTACAAAATGGCGAGGTAAAAGAAATTATTGTACGAGGGACACAGCTCGAGGTGAGTTATGTAGAAGAAGGGCGTAACAGTGGTGAAGCGAAGAAGGAAACAGGGACGCCTATTTCTGACACCCTTTCTAATTTTGGTGTTACATCTGAACAGCTGGCGACAATAAAGATTGATGTACAAAACCCAACAGGATTTGCACACTGGGCAGGGGTGTTTGCTCCGTTTATGTTCCCGTTACTATTTCTAGGGATTATTATCTGGTTCTTTAGCCGTTCGATGAAAGGTACAGGGATGCAGGCGATGAGCTTCGGCGCGAGTAAAGCAAAAATGATTGACCCAAATGACCCAGGGAAGAAAGTGACATTTAAAGATGTTGCTGGAGCCAAGGAAGCGAAACAAGAACTTGAGGAGATTGTAGACTTCTTGAAGAATCCTAAAAAATTCTTAGACATTGGTGCAGAGATTCCTAAGGGTGTAATGATGATGGGAGCACCAGGTACAGGAAAGACACTCCTAGCGCGAGCTGTTGCTGGAGAAGCAGGAGTGCCGTTCTTCTCTATCTCAGGTAGTGAGTTTGTGGAAATGTTTGTTGGAGTGGGTGCATCACGAGTACGAGACCTGTTCCAGAATGCGAAGAAAAATGCACCAGCAATTATCTTTATAGATGAGATTGACGCAGTGGGACGTTTACGCGGTACAGGGGTGGGTGGTGGTAATGACGAGCGAGAGCAGACGCTCAATCAGATTCTTGTAGAGATGGATGGTTTTGAGGAAAATGCAAAGGTTATTGTGATGGCTGCCACCAACCGTCCTGATGTGCTCGACTCCGCGCTACTTCGTCCTGGTCGATTCGACCGACGAGTAACTATTGACCTACCTGATCGAAACGATCGAGTAAAAATTCTTGAGGTGCATGTGAAGAAAAAGAAAATGCAAGATGACATGAACTTAGAGATTGTCGCGCAGCGAACACCTGGATTCTCAGGAGCAGATTTGGCATCATTGGTAAATGAGGCGGCAATCCTTGCAGCACGTGAAGACCGAAGGAAGGTAGGTCAGTTTGACCTCATTCGTTCTATCGAAAAGGTGATGCTCGGCCCTGAACGAAAAAGTCACATTCTTTCTAAAAAGGAGCGAGAGGTAACTGCATACCACGAGGTAGGCCACGCACTGGTTGCTTCGGCACTTGCCTACGCTGATCCGGTGCAAAAGATTTCTATTATTTCTCGTGGACGAGCAGCAGGATACACTCTAAAACTGCCAGACGAAGATCGAAAGATGCATACACGAAAAGAGTTTATGGATGATATTGCAATGACACTTGGAGGGTACGTCACTGAGCAAATGGTGTTTGATGACCTTACTACAGGCCCAAGCAATGACTTGCAGGTGGTTGCAAATCTCGCACGTGACATGGTCACGAAGTATGGTATGAGTGATATCGGACCAATTGCACTTGAGGGTACCGGAGGAACACTCATTGGAGGAGGACTTTCTGAAAGTCGTGGATATTCGCCACAGGTGGCAAAGATGATTGATGACGAAGTCACAAAGATTGTAGAAGAAGGGAAGCGACGAGCGACTGAGGTTCTTACAAAACACCGCAAGGCCTTGGATGTCATTTCTAAAAAGTTGGTTGAGGTAGAAACACTTGAGAGAGAAGAGTATGAGATACTCTTGAAGCAAGAGGGTGTAGAGGTGAAAGATGTGTATAAAGATGCACGAGAGGCAGAGGAGAAGATAGGAGACCCTAGTAAAGGATAATGTAATAAAAACCAGGAGTATTGCTCCTGGTTTTTATTATGGATTGTAAATGAGGGTGTCTGGATCACGATTGCTAAAGCAATATC
>CAZQWL010000034.1:2856-6925 GCA_964597225.1 uncultured Candidatus Saccharibacteria bacterium
CGTGTCCCTGACTCACGATTGCTAAAGCAATATCGTTTCGTCGCGGACACGAGCCGTAACTGCCGTAGGGCAGTTACTAAGAAAACAACATCAATGCCTTAGCATTGATGTTGTTTTCTTGCTCGTGTCCGCCCGCTTGGACTTGAACCAAGAACCACGAAGGTATAAGCTTCGCGCTCTACCGATTGAGCTACAGGCGGCGACGAGAGACAAAGCACAAAAGTTTACTTTTGTAGTTTTCTCGAGGAGTCGTTCTGTATCACTTAGATACAGGCGGATCTCGTTACTTTGTTACTTGCGTAACGCCAACACTATACCCCGAATCACTTTCATTCTCAATTGCCATATTGGAAAGATATTGTTACACACCACTCATGTTGGACAATTATGGAGAGTAGGAGTATATTCACATGTGGGTGCGCTGGTGCATCTGATAAAAAGGAGAATGATTATGATGATTAAAGTAAAAATGAACAGGGGACTTACTCCTGTAAAAGTGTATTCAACAATCTGAAAGGGGGTGATCATTCTTTAAACACGGGGCAAGAAGACCTCGGAAGCAGTAGGCACCAGTCTCTGTAAAACTAAAAGCCGTGCGTCCTGCACGGTTTTTCTATTCCATATGCAACGTCTCTCCCAAGTGAGACACTTTGTGTGCAATCAGAGGAAAATCTTTTGCAAGGGCAGGGTATTGACTAACGAGTGTTTGAGCTTCTTTTCGTGCAGCTTCTACCAGTTTGATATTTTTAATTGCTTCCATACCTAAGTCAGTAAGGCCTGATTGTTTTGCGCCGTAGAGTTCACCTGAGCCACGGAAAGACAGGTCATGTTCTGCCAGTTCAAACCCATTTTTTGCAGTTTTTAGTGCCTTAAGGCGGTCGCGAGTTTTCTCACTTTTGCTCTCAGTGACAGCAAAGCAATATGCTTGATGGTTGCTACGGATAACTCGCCCGCGTAGCTGGTGTAGCTGAGAAAGGCCAAAGCGTTCTGCACCTTCTATGATGATGTTGGTTGCATTAGGAACATTTACCCCCACTTCTACTACCGAAGTAGCCACCAGTATGTCTATCTCATGTTTTTCAAACCTCAGCATCATGGCGTCTTTTTCGGCAGGTTTCATTTTGCCATGGAGGATACCGATTTCGTATTCTTGGAAGACATCTTTTTTAAGTCGTGCTGCCTCACTTACTACAGATTTTAGTTTCAATGACACAGAGCCTCCCAGGCTCTGTGTCGGATCAGGTTCTTCAATACGCGGACAGATGACATAGGCTTGTCGACCAGCTTCTAGCTCACTTCGTACATGGTCGTACATCTTCTTAGATTGACTTGGTCCTACCAGCTCCGTGATGATTGGCTTTCGGCCTGAGGGCATTTCATCGAGCAGAGTGATGTCGAGGTCACCATAGATGGTAAGGGCAAGGGTTCGAGGGATAGGAGTAGCAGTCATACTTAACAAGTGTGGCATCCTATCGTCTTTCTTAGCTAGAGCTGAGCGTTGTCGGGTTCCAAATCGGTGTTGCTCGTCGATGATAACGTACGCAAGATGCTTAAACTCCACTGACTTATATATAAGCGAGTGAGTACCGATGACAATCGGTATCTCTCCGTTGGCAATCCATTTAAGAAGTTGAGGCTTACTTATCTTGGTAGGTTTCGTTGGGTCGGTTTTGCTTGGGTACTTCATACAGCCCGAGCCAGTAATTAGGCCTATTTGCACAGGGAGGTGATGAAAGTATTCGATAAAGCTTTCGAAGTGTTGTTTGGCGAGTATTTCAGTGGGGGCCATATACGCAACTTGAAGGTTGCCGTAGGCAAGATCAGACACTTTAGTTGTGTCTTCTGATTTCGCCCCTTCAGGAGGACGTGAGGTCGCCACTGCGTAGGCGGTGGTTGCTGCCACCGCAGTCTTCCCACTTCCCACGTCACCCTCAAGCAAGCGTGACATGGCGTGGTTGCCGTTGAAGTTGTCGATGATTTCTTTAATTGATTTGTCTTGTGAGGTAGTCAGCGTAAAAGGGAATCGGTTGGTGAACGACTGTATGTGTTCAGGTGTGGTGTTGAATTGATAGGTTGTAGCTGCGTTTACCTCCGCGCGCTCAAGTGCCTTCTGAGTCTGGATGTAGAATACTTCTTCGAAGGCAAAGCGTTTGCGCGCACTTGAAGCGTGCTCAGCTTTTTTGGGAGCATGTGCCCATACCAGTGCCACCGACAGTTCTGGCAGATTGTATCGATCAAGGATTTCTTTTGGGATGGGATCTTGGAGGGTTTCAAGTATTCCTTTTTCAAAGCATTTGAGCGCCGTGTGATAGAACCATTTACTGGTCACCCCCTTACTCTCACGATACACAGGGTAGAGCGTGTTATCAGTATTGGTAGTGCCCACAAACAATGAGTCGTGGCGGTCGATAGGTAGTGAATCAAGCTTTTCTACTTCTGGGTTGGCGATATAGAGCTTCCCCTCAGAGCCAGTTACCTTACCGACCATCTTCACGTACATGCCGTCAACAAGCATCTTCGCTAAGTACGGTTGGTTAAACCACATTACTTTTATCTTCGCAGAGCCGTCCTCGATAAACCCTTCCGCAATAGGTCGTTTGGTCTTCCATGCCTTGCGTGCTTTCAGGCCCGACAGTTGCCCATACACAATAGCTTCTTGGTCTTTGACAAGGCCTCCAACTGACTGTACATCAGACACATCTTCGTACCGCGCTGGCAGGTGATAGAGAAGCTCTTCTACTGTTTCAATCCGCAATCGCTTGAGCGCCTTTTGATGTGGCACATCAATACGAAAATGGTCTGAGAGTTTGTCGGTGAGTTGCATGTTCATAGTAACTTCATTATTACATTTTTTGCCCAAGTGTATACAGTGACGTATACTTATATAAATTATTTATCCAATCACCACATACTTACTATGGCAACACAAAAAAAGAAAAATTATAACAAGTTATCACTCGCACTTCATAAGAAAATGAAAGGGAAATTGGAGGTGGTAAGTAAAGGAAGACTTAAGACAAAAGATGATTGGAGTACGATGTATTCTCCAGGAGTAGGTGCGGTGTCTTCGCATCTAGCAAAGCATCCTGAGGATGCTCGGAAGTACACCATCAAGCGTAACACTGTTGCGGTGGTGTCTGATGGCTCTGCGGTACTTGGTCTTGGAAACATTGGGCCGCTTGGTGCATTGCCGGTAATGGAGGGGAAGTGTGCTATTTTCAAAGAGATGGCAGACGTGGACGCATTTCCGATTGTACTTGATACACAGGATACTCAAGAGATTATTTCAATAGTAAAAGCAATCGCTCCAGGCTTTGGAGGAATTAATCTCGAAGACATTGGAGCTCCAAAGTGTTTTGAAATTGAGGAGCGTCTGAAGGCAGAGTTGGATATTCCAGTCTTTCATGACGACCAACATGGAACGGCGATTGTCGTCCTTGCAGGGTTAATTAATGCAGCGAAAGTTGTAGAGAAAAAGCTTCAGAAGCTTCGTGTAGTGATTGTCGGTGCTGGGGCAGCAGGGCGAGCTATAGCGCTCTTACTTGCAAAGGCAGGGATTGATGAAATTATTGTAGTGGACAGTAAAGGAATTATTTATGAAGGTCGATCAGGTATGGTTCCGTATAAGAAAGAACTCGCCAAGGTTACAAACGCACAGAATGTGAGAGGGGAAGTACTCGATGCCGTAAGCGGGGCAGATGTACTTATTGGAGTATCTGGGCCAGGAACTATCTCAAAGCATCATATTGAGCAAATGGCACCTCAGGCGATTGTCTTTGCTCTTGCCAATCCAATTCCAGAGATAAAGCCAGAAGATGCCTACCACGCTGGTGCGACAGTGGTAGCTACCGGCCGAAGTGACTATCCTAATCAGGTAAACAATTCACTGGTATTTCCCGGAATTTTCCGTGGTGCACTCGATAAAGGAGTAAACGCCATCACCGACGACATGAAACTCGCGGCCGCAAAGAAGATTGCAAGTCTGGTAAAGAAACCAACAGCAAAGGAAGTGATTCCAGGAGTAATGACTAAAGACTTGGTAAAGAAGGTGGCGAGTGTGATTAAGAAA
>CAZQWL010000035.1:0-6684 GCA_964597225.1 uncultured Candidatus Saccharibacteria bacterium
CAAAAACATATAACCAAACCTGAAAAATATTTTCACAAATAAATAAAGAATTTGAAGAAGTTGATTATAAAAGATGGTTATTATGATTTAAAGAATGTTGATTTTTTCTTAAATTAGATTTATTTAAAAAATATAAATTTCCTGAAAATATAAATTGATGAGAAAATATAATATGGAACCAAATTTTTAAAGACTACTATCCTAAAAAAATATGAATATTTATAAACAATTATTCTATAAGAATTTATCATACAGAAACAGAAAGTTTATGTAGAATTAAAAAAAGAACTTATTCTTGGTTAAAACAAGCCTTAAAAATGCAAGAAATTGTTTTAGAAAAATTTTGACAAGATTACAAAAAATATCAACCAAAAAAATATTGAGAAATTTTACTCATTTATGCACAATATTTATGTTTAAATTGACAAAAAATTAAATGAATAAATAACTTTTTCAAGTGAATTAAATATTCAAAAAATATTAAACTTATGTTGCTTTTTATATTAAGTTTAATAGATTATAAAATGAAAATAAATAATTTTTTACTTAACTTTTTTTCAAATAAAAATTAAAGATTGGTATTTTAATTTTTTAGGTAAAAATAAGTGTAATAATTTATAAAGTTTGATTTTATCAAATATTAAATCAAAACCATAAACTACTTTTTGCAAGAAATTATTTTTAGCAACTAATTGTCATAATCTTGCTTTTCAAATTTCTCAAATATATAATTTTTCTAAATTATCAAAACCTTTAAATAAGTTTTTAAAAGCATCTATATTCATTATTTTTGTATTATGTTGATTTACTATCAAATCATAATTTAATAATTTTTGAATTGTTTTAAAATATATATGATAATTTGGTATAATAATAATTATCAATCATCATTTATTAGTTAAATTAATATGTTTTTGTATAACATTTTTAGGATTATCAAAATGTTCTATGAAACCTGCTGAAAATAAAATATCAAAAGTTTTATTTTTAAATTCAAAAAAATCTCATTTAATTAAATTATCAGTAGGAAATTTAAAATAATCAAATAATTGTTTTGTTTCAGTAAATCCATTATCTGTATATTCTATTCATCAAGGTATTACTCAAAATATTTTATTAAACAAATAAGAATATAATCAAGGAGCACATCAAACTTCAAAAAAAGTTTTTCATTTAATGTCAATTTTATTTTTTTCTAAGATTTCTTTTATTAAGTTTATTTCAGAATATTTTCCTATTAAACAATCTTTTTCACATTTTTCAAAAATACTAATAAATTTATTTACTTTATTACTCATTACTTTTTCCCAATGATTTTTATTACTTATTGCTTTTGTCATTTTATTAAAATTAAATTATAAAATTTGCCCCCATTTTTCCAGAATATTATTTACTTCAAAATCCTTAGCCCTTTGCAAGGATTTTTTCTTTAATTCTTCTTGTAAATTCTTATCTAAATAGATCTTTTCCATAGCTTCAAATAATTTTTCTTCATTTCATTCTGGATATAAAATTCCAAAATCTTCCAAACTTACATTATCAACCTTACTAAAATCACTATTTTTTCTTAAAATTTCAGCAGGTCAAGTAGAACAATCAGTACTTATTATTGGTAAAGAACAAGCTAATGCTTCCAAAACTGCACCTGGCATTCATTCCCATTTTGAACTAAATACAAAACAATCTGAATTCACTAAAAATTTATATGGATTTTTTTGTAATCAAAATAAATGGATATTTTTATTATTTCAAATTTCTTCTTCTAATTGCTTTCTTAATTCACCTTCACCTAATATAACCAATTGTGTTTCAGGATATTTTTCATTAAATTTTTTAAATACTTTTATAAGCTGTTCTTGTTTTTTTTGTTTTGTTAATCTTCAAACATTTATAAAAGTAAATTTTAAATTATTAAATAATTCTTTATGTTTACCTAAATCTTCTTTTGATAAATTTTGGATTTTTTCTAAATCTATTGGATTATAAATAACTTTTATTTTTTCTTCTTTAATTCAATAATTTTTAATTAAATTTTCTTTTTCTTCTTTTACTATTGTAATAATATTATCTGAAAAACTATATGTTCTTTTTATTAAAAATTTATACAATCTTCACCAGGCATTTACTGATTGTCTTATTGAAACATTTATCTTTGCTTTATTTCAAAAAATAATTTTAGAAAAAATATTTGGAAAATTTGCTTCTTCCATAAATGAAATTATTATATCAATATTATTTTCTTTACAATATTTTGCTGTTGCTTTTGCTCTTGAAAAAAGTTTTTTAATATTTCAAAAAACATTTCAAGCAAATTTTTCATTTAAACAATTATACTTTCCTTTAAATTCATACTTATTTTCATAATCATAAAAAGTAAGATAGTGAACATCATAACCCAATTCATAAAGTTTTGTAGCAATTGTTGCACAAACTTTTTCTGCACCACCCCCTGATTTTAATGAAGATATTACAAATAAAATTTTTTTATTTTGCATTATTTAATTTTTAGCTTATAAACCTTAATAAACAATTCCAAACTAAACAAATTCCAAATTCTTGTAGAAAAATATTTTTTATCAACATTTTTTAAGTAAAAATCTATTTGTTTTTTGTTAAAATATCAATTTTTTACTAAAACTGAATTATTTAAAGTTTCAAAAACAATTTCTTTTAAATCTTTATTTATCCATTCATAAATAGGTACACCAAAACCTTGTTTTTTTCTTGTAAAAATTTCTTGTGGTAAATATTTTTTTCAAACTTCTGTTAATATATACTTTTCTTTTCAATTTTTAATTTTAAAATCATCTGGTATTTGATAAGCAAATTCTACAAGTCTATAATCCTGCATTGGTGCTCTTCATTCCAAAGAATTTCACATCAAAGCTTTATCAGGTTTTATATTATAACATTCTGCTAATAAAACTTTTTGATCTGTGTATAATAATTGATTTAAAAATGAATTACAATTTTTAATTGTAGTTCTTATTTGAGTTAAATAATTTTTGTTTTTTTCAAATTTATTAGTTAATAAAATTTGTAATTCTTTATTTGAAAATTGTGAAATAGTAAATCAAATAAATTTATCATAATTTTTCCAACTTGCATTTGATAAAAATTCAAATCATTTTTGATATTTACTTGCTGGTAAAATACTTGCTAAAATTTTTGAAACTATTTTTATCCCTGGGATTTGTCATAATTTCCAAAACTTTTGCCAAAAATTGTAATAACTATAACCTGCAAAAACTTCATCTGCACCATCACCAGTTAAAACAACTTTTACATAATTTTTTGCATATTTTGCAACAAAATAATTTGGAATATAACCTGCTTCTGCTATTGGGTCATCATAATGATATTGTAATTTTTCAAGTTCAGTTAAAACATCTTTTCAAGTTACTTTAAATTTATGGTGTTTGCTTCAAATATGCTTTGAAACAATTTCTGCAAATTCCCCTTCATTTGGTATTTCATCTTCCCAAACTACATTGAAAGTATGAAATTCTTTCCCTGAATAATACTTTTTAAAAAGTGAAGAAACTAAACTACTATCAAGTCATCAAGAAAGAAAAGTCCCAACTGGAACATCAGAGGTTTGTGTTCTTAATTTAATTGAATCATTTAAAAGTTCATCAAGTTTTTTTTCTGCCTTTTCAAAATTTTTATATTTAATTTCATCATTTTCTATATCCCAGTATTTTTCTATTTTGAAATCAAAATTTTCTAAATCAAAAATTAAATTATGTGAAGCTGGTAATTTATAAATATTTTTAAACAAAGTATTTGTTCCTGGTGTATAGTGAAAAAGTAAATAAGAAGGTAGCTCATCTAAATTTAAAATTCTTTCTACATCATTTTCTAAAATTCATTTAATTTCAGAAGAAAAAATAAACTGCTTTTTATCCCAAAAATAGTAAAAAGGTTTTTTTCACATTCTATCCCTTGAAGCAAAAATAATATTTTTTCTTTTATCATAAATAGCAAAAGCCCACATTCAGTTGAACTTTTTTACACAATCTTTTCAATATTCCAAATAAGAAGCCAAAATAACTTCTGTATCTGTATGTGTTGAAAAATTATATCATTTTTGTTTTAGCTCTTGTTTTAATTCTTGATAATTATAAATCTCACCATTAAAAATAATAGCTATTTCAGAATTTTCTATATTTTTTTTATTAAAATTTTCAGAACTAGCTCATAAATTTTTATTATAAAACATTGGCTGATGTCAGGCATCTGATAAGTCAATAATTGAAAGTCTTACTTGTCCTAGTCAAATATTTTTATCAATAAAAATTCAACTATCATCTGGTCATCTGTGTTTGATAACTTGATTCATTTTTTCTAAATCTTGTTTAGAAATATTTGATTTTGATATTATTCAGTTTATTCAGCACATATTTATAAGCTTTTATAATTTTTAAAATTTTCTTTTCTAAATTTTCCCTTCACATCAAAAATAATTCAATTTTCTTTTCTTAAATTATTTAAATTTAAATTTTCAAATTCTTTATGATTTACAGCAAAAATAATTCAATCATAATTTTTTCATAGTTCAGAAATTATTTCATTTTCTTCTAAATTTAATTCTTCCAAAATATATGAATTTAAATTTTTATAAAATGGATCATATCAAGAAATTTTTACTCAAAATTCTTTTAATTCCTTTATTACATCAGCAATTTTTGAATTTCTAAAATCTGGAACATTTTCTTTAAAAGTTAAACCTAAAATTAAAATATTTGCTCATTTAACAGAAATATTTGAATTTATAAGTTGTTTAACTGCTTGATTTGCAATAAAGGCTCACATTCAGTCATTTATTCTTCTTCAAGCTGTAATAAGTTCTGGATGATAACCTAATTCTTCTGCTTTTTGAACTAAATAATATGGATCAACTCAAATACAATGTCATCATACTAAACCTGGTGTAAATTTTAAAAAATTCCATTTAGTTCAAGCAGCTTTCAAAACATCATAAGTATTTATTCAAATTTTATTAAAAATTAGTGATAATTCATTTATAAGTCAAATATTTATATCTCTTTGAGTATTTTCAATAACTTTTGCAGCTTCTGCTGTTTTTATATTTGCAGCTTTAAAAGTTCAAGCTTTGATTATTTTTTTGTAAACATCATCAATAATTTCTAATGCTTGCTCATCAGAACCAGAAACAACTTTTAAAATTTTTGTAACTGTATGCTCTTTATCACCTGGATTTATTCTTTCAGGAGAGTATCAAAGTTTAAAATCTTTTTGGTATTTTAATCAAGAAATTTTTTCAATAATAGGTAAACAAATTTCTTCTGTAACACCTGGAAAAACAGTAGATTCATAAACAATAACTGAACCTTTTTGTAATTGTTTTGCAAGCATTTCAGTTGCTTTTATAATTGGAGTTAAATCAGGTTTTTTATATTTATCAATTGGAGTTGGAACAGTTACAATAAAAAAATTTATTTCTTTTAAATCTTCTGAATTTGAAGAATATTTTATTTTTTCTAAAAATTTGGTTTCTTCTCACTGAATTTCATTTGTAGCATCAAATCATCTTTCTAATTCTTCTAATCTTTTTTTATTTATATCAAATCACAATGTATCTAAATTTTCTTTTGCAAATGCATGAGCAAGTGGAAGTCATACATATCAAAGTCAGATTATTCCTATTTTGGGGTTAAAATTTTTAAAATTCATGTTTTTATTATTTAATTATTAAAATAATTTTGATTTTCTTTATACCATTTTAAAGTTTCTTTTAATCATTTTTCCATATTATATTTTGGTTTATATCAAAACATTTTATTTGCAAAAGAATAATCTCAATATGAATCATTTATATCTCATTTTCTAGCAGGAGATTTTATAATTTTTGAATTACTATTTATTGTTTTAATAATTTTTTTTCAAAGCTCTTTAATATTTATTTGTTGTCAATAACATACATTATATCATTTTCAAAATGCTTCTTCATTTTCTGTTTTAAGTGCTTTTATGTTTGCTTGAATTACATCATCAATATAAGTAAAATCCCTTGTTTGTTTTCATTCTCAATTTAAAGGTAAATCTTCATTTTTCAAAGCTTTATAAATCCATCTTGGAATTACAGCAGCATAATCTCATTGTGGGTCTTGCTTTCTTCCATAAACATTAAAATACCTTAATCAAATTGTTGGCAATTGATATAATTCCCAAAAATTTTTACAATAAATTTCTTTTGTAACTTTTGTTGTTGCATAAGGAGACATTGCATTATAAGACATTGTTTCTTTTTTAGGTAATTCAGGTGTATTTCAATAAACTGAAGAAGATATTGCAACTACTACTTTTTTTAAGTTATTTTCTTTTGCAATATTTAAAATATTTAAAGTTCAATTTATATTTATATCATTTGTTAAAATAGGATTTTCAACACTTTTTGGAACAGATCATCTAGCTGCTTGATGAGAAATATATTGAATATTATATTTTTTTACTATTTCATCAATTTTTTCATAATTTCTTATATCTTCTTTTATAAAGATAAATTTATCTTTATCTTGCAAAGCCTTTATATTTTGTAAATGCCCTGTCATTAAATTATCAACTCAAATTACATTCCATCATTGTTTCACAAGTTCTTCTGCTAAATTTGATGCTATAAATCAAGCAACTCAGGTTATTAGTATATTTTTTTTCATTATA
>CAZQWL010000036.1:0-6650 GCA_964597225.1 uncultured Candidatus Saccharibacteria bacterium
ATAGATGATGAGCAACTACCAGTTTTATTTCGAGGTCAACTTATCAATCGTGAATATATCGCCCAAAGAGTAATGCAAAGTCTCTCTAGTTTGTTTGGTGACGATACACTATTCAATGAAGAATGGAACCGTATCAAATGTTATGCTCGCACACCTGAACAAAAAGAGATTATCAAAAAGTACTTCAAGCCAAGACAGCATTATCCAATTGATGAGGATTGATAGAGTAAATCAGTCATTTCGTGTTATATTCTCTTCCAATGGAAAGATATAAACCAGAACAACAGGATGAAAAAATGAATGAGGGATTACGTGATTTTATTCACAAACTTTCTGAAACAACTGGTGAATATCTACCAGTTGAACATATAGACGGTACGTATGAGATTGAAGCAGATAGCTTTACGCTCACATTTACCGCTGAAGACGATGTCTTTGAAATCCGCAATATTGATGTGCGTGGCAACTCTGGTCTTGGTCACCAGATTATCAATGCTATTCACGAATATGCGGATGAGGGTGGTCGTGAAGTCATTGCCAGCAACGTGCTTGATACAGCACGGGGTTTCTGGGAGAAGATGGGCTATCAAGAGAGTGACGCTGAAGATGAGTATTTTCGAGCAGCATAGCTATTACCACAAAACAAGCAGACTGGTCGCTCTCCGGAGCGACTTTTCATTTTGCCATAGACAGTTCTGACAATGCCAAGACATTTGAAGGGCTCACAACGACAAAATATGATTTTTACTTCTCCAGATTCTCGTACGCCTAGCTTTTTTATTCTCCAAAATCCTTAATAATCTCCTTCTCATTACCTGAGTCCAGTGACTTCTTGAATCTTACTCCTCTCTTCCCTTTTACCCTGTCCTCACACTCACCCCATGTCTTGTGTATCTGTACCACGCCATCCACTTTGCTTATATACGAATAGGCTTTTTGAGATGACCGTTTCTTTGCGGCACTGCGGGCTTTTGCTTTTTCTACATCGTATGACGTATCTGATATGTCGAATTCATATGCTTCTTTAGCACCCGAATACAAATCAAACGTTCCCTTTGCAGCGAAATCTGAGGCAATAGTATCAGCCCGTTCGTTCCCGATGATGCCCACGTGCCCTGGCACTCTATTCCATTCAATTTTAACCTTCTTTAAAAGCGGGAGTAGCTCTTGCCATAATTCCTTATTCAAAACGTCGCTCTCTGCTTTAGTTTTCCAGCCGTTCTTGAGCCAACCAAATATCCAACCAGTTGAACCCTGTACTACATACTTTGAGTCAGTGTATATTTCACAGACCTCATCACTGTCTTGCACCACCTTAAGAGCTTCAATGACTGCACGTAATTCCATTTCATTGTTAGTGGTACGCTCTTTAAACCCACCGACCTCCGTCACTGCTCCCTCACGAGAAATCACCGCGCCGTATCCCCCTCTGCCTGGATTACCCTTCGACGCTCCGTCAGTGAAAATCTGTATTTTTTGTTCCATATTTATGTAGTCATCACAACATCCTTCCAAGCCCTATCCTGCCTGCAGAGTAATTCTCCTGCTTTTTCTGGGTGTGCCATGAGTCGTTCTACGACCTTCTCAGCGCGCATACTCTGAGAGGCTTTTATAAGAACCACGTCATTAGGTTCGAGTATCTGAAGTAATTCCTTGCCTGCCCTGTCTATGTCGTCGTATTGGAAAATTACCTTTTCACTCATGCCATTGTCCAGTGCGCCTTCTGCAATCTTTCGTGCACGCACACCGAGCGTTAGAAGTACATCGGCGGATTCTGCTACCTTCTCTCCAATACGCTCATGCTCTTGCACTGAGTACCGTCCAAGTTCAAGCATGTCGCCAAGCACAACAATCTTCTTTCCTACCCCCCGTAGCTCCTTAATAGTCTGTAGTGCTTGCTCAGCAGCTACTGGTGAAGAGTTATAAGTATCATCAAGTATCAGAGTTTCTTTTACACCTTGTATAATCCGCATGCGTCCCTTAGGGGGAACATTGTCAGCCAAAACCTTAGCAGAATCATCTAAAGAAATACCGAATTGAGACCCTACCGCAATAGCTGCCGCATAATTATAGGCGTGCTGTACACCCAATGAGCCAAATACTTGGAACTGTACCTCCTCTCCAATATGTTTGAGGGTACACTCAACACCAACAGCCTTTCCTTCTTTGTAAATAACTTTGTCTGATGCAGTCGTGAAGTGTGATGGCGAGTATCGACTAAATCCAAATGACTGCTGTCGAACGTCTTTAACTTCTTCGCGTATTTTCTCATCGTCATTATTGTAGATAAGTATTCCTTCTTCTTTAAGCGAGTGTACTAGCTGCATCTTCTCAGCAATCACGTCTTCAGGGGTATTAAAATACTCTACATGTACAGGAACATCAGGCAAACGTGTGAGCACCACGATATCGGGTGTGAGCCAGCTAGTGAGTGCGCTCATATCTCCAGGTCTATCGACACCCACCTCGAGCACCAACACTTTTGGGTATTCCGATGAAAAGAACGCGACCAATGCACCATCAATAATATTTTTCATCCAAAGGAACGGGTTACTCCATCCATTCTTAATACCAAGCACCGACAAAGGAACTCCAATTTCAGAGTTGTAGCTCTTCTGGCTCTTGCGCGCGTGTACATGGTCTTTAAGCACTGTATAAACGGCGTCCTTTGCAGACGTTTTCCCGACACTTCCAGTGACCGCGATGATGGTTGGCTTCTTTCTCTTAAGGAGCATCTTAGCTTCCCACGTAATAATACTGACAACGATATTTTTAAAGATTTGTTTCATATAGGTTTGGCTGATTATTTTATATATTTTAGCATTTTATTAGTCTTTTATTCCTCGCCTGATAACTTAAAAAGTGAAAAAACTTGAGTGGAAATAAAATCCAGCAGATTACTTTAGATGCAAGGTTGGATTTTATCTATCGGGAGGGAGATTGTAGTAGTTAATCAAGAACTTCATAATCTCTAAATAAGGATCAGTAAGTGTATGCGACGCATAGAGCACATTTTTTGGTTCAACAGTATAGAGAAACACTAAAAATTGTGGATCATAACTTGGGAAATATCCGAAAAATGAGTGGAGATATCGATCTTCATAATACCCACCATTAATTGGGTCGGCAATTTGTGCTGTTCCTGTCTTGGTAGCAAACGCGTAATGTTCCAATTTTGCTTCCCCCCCCTTCAGTGCTTCATCAGCGACAGTGGTAAGCATGCGAGAAATCATAGTACTTGTTTCTGGAGAAAATACTTGACCCCCTTCTGGATATTGCACATCTTTGACTGATCCATCTTGATATTCAATACGCTTGACAATGTGAGGAGTGATTAACTTCCCTCCGTTTCCTAAGGCTGCAAGTGCCCGCACTGTCGCAATAGGTGTCAGAGCAATACCTTGCCCAAATGATGCCGTTGCATACTCAATATCTCTTGGAGAATCCAAGTTCGCAACAAGTCCATATGTTTCATTTGGTAAATCAATACCAGTTTCACTTCCAAGTTTTAACGCCTGAAAGTAAGAACGAAATTTATTTTTTCCCATTGTCTTTACAACAAATGCAACACCGGTATTCAACGACTGGTTGAGAACCTCTTGCATACTAACTGTACCGCGACCCCGTCCGTCATGATTATGGATTGTATAGTCATTGAGATCTAATGAACCAGCATCGTAGTATGTGGTACTTGGTGATACTGCCCCACTATCAATACCAGCAGCCATCGTGAGCGCTTTAATAATAGATCCCATTTCGTAAACATCTTCCACTAACGGGTCTTGAAAATCTTCAATATTAGCACCAGTGCGATCATTGAGATTAAATGTAGGTACGGCATTCATTGCATATATCTCCCCGGTCTTTGGGTTGATGATAATACCTCCAGTAAGTGATGCACTCCATTTTTTTTGTGTTTGTTCCAACTGTCTATCAAGCATACGAGCAACTGTTGGTTCTATAGTAGTAACAATATCTCCTGTACGAGCTTCTGTAGTATCAAAAATAACACTACCAAGGTTACTAAAAATTTCAGCAAAGAAATTTACAGAAAGGCGATTATTGTCACGTTTGAGTACATCTTCATAATATCGTTCCAAACCATATCTTCCGGCTAACCCTGTTCCGGAATCAGATGTGTATCCAACAAATCCAATAGTTCGAGCAGCAAGATCATTACCTGGATAATAACGCCATTGGTCTCTATATAGCTGTACACCAGTAAGATTAAGCTCAGCGATTGTATCTGCTTCTGCGTTAGATAATTCATTGGCAATTTCATAATAAGTACGTTCTTTCTTCTTTGCCCGTAATAAAAAAGTATCTTCGTCTAGAGGATACACACTATTGATACTGTCGTAGGTTCCTTGTTCATCAGTAATTCTTGATGGATCAATAGATAACAAATACCCAGCTTGTACTGTCGCCGCTGACACCTTCTCTCCATCTTTGGTAGAAAAATAAATATTTCCGCGAGAATATAAGTCTCTCACAGTGTGTACATACTGACTTTGAGCTTTGTCTTGATAGCTATCTCGATGCGTAATTTGTATTTGATACAAACGTACAATCAAAATAAAAGCCAAAAAAATAATCACACCGGTAATGATGCGTATTCTTATAATAGCGTTTTTTCTCATAGGGTTATTGTACCGTACTTAGGATGTCGCACTATTGAGTTCCCCCATCAGACAATACCAAGATTGGCTCTGTTCGGTCGATAAATACCTTTTTTGAAGTTACAGTATATCCTTGCAAAGAAGCAATATCTGAACTTACTTTATGTTGTGCTGCGATAAATCGGCCTTCAAGCAAACTAATTTCTGAACTCACCTTTTTTATTTCTTGGTTGGTCTCAGTGCGAATCACTACATGTACTATCGAAGCGCTAATAAAATAGATGTACAGGGAGAACAACACCGCACAAAGAGCAAGCAGCCACATGCATGTCTGTTTTTCAATACTATTTTTTTGTGATTTACGCGATATCATTTTATATTTTTTCTATAGTTCGAAGTTTTGCGCTTCGTGCTCTTGGGTTCTTAGCCTGTTCTTCTGTTGTTGGAATTATTGGTTTTCTTTGTACCAATATTCCTTTTTGATCGCGTGCATACTCACGGAAGGTGTGTTTTACAATTCTGTCTTCCAAGCTATGGAAGGAGATGATTGCCATTCGCCCCCCAGGATTCAGGAGGTCTATACCATCAGCGAGTAATTTTTTTAAGGTATCGAACTCATCATTGACTGCTATACGTAGCGCCTGAAATGTCTTTGTTGCAGGATGTGTGCGCTTGCGCCTATACGGCGCCGGCACTGCATGGAAGATAATTTCTGCAAGCTGCAATGAGGAAGTAATTTCTCCCTTGCTTCGCACTTCTACAATCCTCTTTGCAATACGTCGTGAAAAATGCTCTTCACCGTACGCAAAAATGACATTTGCTATATCCTCTTCATCCCAGTCATTGATGATGTCTTGTGCGGTAAACGGATAGTCTGTAGGTGAACCAAAAGTCATATGTAGTGGTTCGTCTTCTTTAAATGAAAAGCCTCGCTTTTCTCCAGAAGATCCGTCAAACTGTTCCATTCGCCAGCCAAGGTCGGCAAGGATTGCATCAACTGAGTCGAAACCTAATGTTTCTACTATTTTTTTAATGTCGCGGAAGTTACTGTGTACCAAATGAATGCTTGCATCGAACTCATCAGACAGAGATGATGCCTGTTTAATTGCTGTGTTATCTGCATCAAGACCAATATAAGTCCCCGTACTTCCAACAATTTTGAGAATTTCTTCTGCATGCCCTGCACTACCCAATGTGCAATCAACAACAACTGAACCTTTCGCAAGGTTCAGTTGTTGAGTTGCTTCATGTTGTAAGACCGTAATATGTTGCATAGGCAATTGATTACGTGGTCTAGTATTTTCATCGGTAGATGACTAGGAACCAGCCGTGTTCCTACAGGACGCCTATCTCTCCAAGCTTCTCAGCAAGCTGATCTGCTTCAGATTCAATACGACGTTTGTACTCTTCCCATTTCTTCTCATCCCAAATTTCTACACGATCATGGATACCTGCAAGCGTGACCTTTCCGTCAAGTCCTGCGAAATCCTTTAAAAAATCTGGAACGAGAATACGTCCAACATTATCTACCTCCACTTCAACCGCTCCACTAAGGAAGAATCGATTGAAACTTCTTGTATCCGATTGTCCCAGTGGCAGTTGGCCGATTTTCTCGGTAATCATCTGCCACTGTTTCAATGGATATACAAAGAGACAGTTATCAAGACCACGTGTGACGACAAGCTTTCTCCCAAGTTCCTTCCGCCACTTGGACGGCATGGACAGCCGTTTCTTAGGATCCAACGTATGCTTGTATTCGCCAATTAACATAATTTTGATAGTTTCAAGCTGGTCTGAAGACCTGCTGCAATTAGTGGAGTAATTACAGAGGGTATTCAGACCATCTTGTCTCTGTATACTTCTTTCAAAGTATACCACTATCTCCCACCACGTGCACATTATATACCACTTCACCCCACCGCCCACCACAGTTATACACAGACAATATATGCTCCACTGTGTATAAACAAGGAATTAAACATCTAAAAATATGAATATTCTATAAAATTCAATACTATTACACATCTTTCC
>CAZQWL010000037.1:0-6425 GCA_964597225.1 uncultured Candidatus Saccharibacteria bacterium
GATTTGAATTTAAACGTAAATTATAATAATGAAACTTATAGATACTCGTTCTTTGTTAACAATAACTCTTGCGATACTGTGTACGCCTGCTTTGTTTTTTTCAGTACAGCTTGCTACGGCACAAGTGATGAGTAGTGCAAATTATCAAATACAAAGTGACAGTATAAATGCTGGTGGTGGACTATCTTCTTCTACAAATTATTCTATTGAATCCACTACAGGAGAAATTGCATCTGGAGAATCTGGCAGTGCAAGCTACGAGCTTCGGGCTGGATACCAACAAATGCAAGAGGTGTATCTAGCGATGACTGCCGCTGCTGATGTAGTGATGGATACTTCTATTGGAGGAATTACCGGAGGCACTTCCAACGGCTCTACAACAGTGACGGTCACCACAGATAGTCTTGCGGGGTATCAACTGACCATTCAGGCTGAGAATAATCCTGCGATGCAAAAAGGCGCTGATTCAATTGCGGATTATGTGCCTGGCGGAGTACCTGACTTTACCTTCACCACACTCCCAACAGTTGCTCATTTGGGATACTCTCCAGAAGGGTCGGATTTGGTACAGCGGTTCCTAGACGATGGTGGCGCTTGTGGGGTGGGGTCAGGTGACGTACCGTCTACATGTTGGGACGGTCTATCTACCACTGCTGTCCCTATCTCGTCTGCATCTACTGCGAATCATCCAGCAGGCGCCGCCACTTCTATACGATTTCGTGTTGGCATAGGAGGGTCGGTGAATCAGCCTGAAGGTACATATGTTGCTACTACTACGTTAACCGCACTACCACTATGATTCGTGCTACTAATAGTATTTTAGTGTGTTTGCTAAGTATCTTTACGATACTTGTGGTGCCAGTATATGCAGTTTCTGATGATTTTATAATAGGAGTGACTATTGAAGGCGATTCTAATGCACCAACTGTTCCTTCGCCAGTGCTTGCTACACCAGTTGCATCTACGCAGATTGATATTGTATGGGGAGCATCAGTTGATGATCAGAGCCTATCAGGATATAGACTGTTTCGTGATGCAGTGCAAATTGCCACTACCTCCTTGTTGACATATTCTGATACAGGTCTAACTGCGAGTACGACATATACTTATACTGTAGAAGCATACGACTGGATGATGAATATTTCGACTACCTCAGCTCCTTCGGCTACGACAACGTTGCAAGCTCCTGTGGTTGCTACTTCGACACCGTCTTCATCAGGAGGAACACAATTGGAAGTACGACTTATTGATTTAGAAATTGACCCTGCACAGACATCGGCAGAAATTTCCTGGTCAACAAATATAAATGCAAAATATGCACTTCGATGGGGGAAGGTAACTGCGTATGATTTAGGGTTTGTGAAAAATGAAACATTTAAACGCACCCATAACACTCTTATTGCTGACTTAGAGCCTGGTACAAAATATGTATATGAGCTCATTGCATACAGCCCTCAGGACAGAGAGTATGTTTTGTCGCAGGGAGATTTTGTTACTGTGTCCGCTCCCGATAATGAAGTTCCGGCGAATGTTTCTAATTTACAAGCGGTTGCGGATGGAAATTCAGTGAGACTTTCTTGGACAAATCCAACAGATGAAGATTTTACAAAAGTACGGATAGTGCGAAATTATAATTTTTATCCTGGAGACACCTCTGCAGGATTTATTGTATATGAAGGAAGTGGTGAGTCTGTGTACGATACCCAAGCGCTTCGTTTGTATAACGACCAGTACTACACAATTTTCTCGTATGATGAGCATGGGAATATTTCTTCAGGTGCGGTTATTAGAGTGCAAAAAGTGCGACCACAAAATGGAGTAGAAGATATTGCGACCATCGATTATCATGCTTCTCAAACAGTCTCTACGAGTACCCAGAAAGGATCACTGATATCAATAGGATATTTGGATGTAGATATTTTGCAAGATAATATATTATTGGCACCAGTGAAGAATGTTGTCCATGTGAATGATCATTCCCCGGTAGTATTTCAAATTCCTTATGAGGTACTCCCTGAACACTTAAAGACTATTATTATGACTGTTGATGATGACGTGTCATATATGTTGCGTATTAATACCAGTAAGTCAGTGTATCAAGCAGTGCTCCCACGTTTTGTTGTGCTGGGGTCACATACACTATCTTTTAAAATATATGATTACCAGACACAACTCCTGACTACTTTTGAAGGAGAGTTGTATGTGAACCGTGTTGCTATTACAGAGCAAATTACACAAAAGCAACTCCAGAGAGATTTTCAGTTTTATGCGATTCGTGTAGGTTCATTCTTCTTATTTTTAATTATGTTACTTATGATATATTTTGCTTTTATACGAAGAAGGTCTGAATGAGGATAAGTGACTGTCATGAAGAGGTGGACTGACGTATTATAAGGAAACTAACAATAATAGTTCTTTTTATGGCAAAGGTAGCAATTAATGGTTTTGGACGTATTGGGAGGACTTTTTTTCGGATGGCAATGGAACATCCTGATTTTGATGTGGTTGCGATAAATGATCTTGGAGACATAGAAAATCTCGCGTACCTCTTACAGTACGATACGGCATATGGCCGAGGACAATATACAGTCGAAACCAAGGAGGGAGTATTGATTATTAATGGAAAAGAAATAGCGTTCGTACAAGAACGTGACCCGAAATCTTTACCATGGAAAGAAATGGATATTGATATTGTTGTAGAGGCAACTGGATTCTTCTCAAGTTATGAGGGGTCCAAACAACATCTTGAAGCAGGTGCAAAGCGTGTGATTATATCAGGACCCGTGAAAGATGATCCAATTGCAGCGGGTGTAGAAGGTGCAACAGTCCTTATGGGGGTAAATGACGACGCACTTTCGTCGTGTTCTATTAGCTCTAACGCGTCTTGTACCACCAACGCAACTTCACCACTAGTTGCAATCTTAAAAGAATCCATTGGTATCGAAAAAGCAATTCTCAATACGGTACATGCTTATACATCGACACAATCACTAGTGGATGGTCCAAAGAAGGATTTTCGAAAAGGTAGAGCCGCTGCACAAAATATTATACCTACTTCCACTGGTGCAGCAGTTGCTACTACAAAAGTACACACTGAACTTGAAGGGAAGTTTGATGGTATCTCTATTCGTGTACCAGTACCTGTAGGATCTTTGGTGGACGTAACATTTATTGCTTCAAGAGACACTACAGTTGAAGAAATAAATACACTTCTTTTAGAAGCTGCATCAGGTAAAAAGTGGAGTAACTTATTTGCGGTTACAAATGAGCCATTAGTGTCCTCAGACATTGTAGGCGCCCGATTCGCTTCTATTGCTGACTTAGGTATGACTCGAGTGGTGGGTGGTAACCTAGTGAAGGTGCTTGCTTGGTACGACAATGAGACCTCGTTTACGCACACGTTGGTAGAGCATGTTGCAGCGGTGGCAAAATTCTTTAATACAAAATTAGAATAGTCATATCTATATGAAACCAAAAGTTTATTTTGCAACTGATCACGCTGGGTTTGAACTAAAGAATGCCCTTGTAGCTTTTGTTTCCGAAGAACTTGAATATGAAGTAATCGATTGCGGGCCCACAGTGCTTGATGCATCAGATGACTATCCTGACTTCATTAGCATTGCTGCTTTAAAGGTGTCATCTAATCCAAAAGACCGAGCAATTATTCTTGGTGGATCAGGACAAGGTGAGGCAATGGTTGCGAATCGTTTTCCTAATGTACGTGCAACGGTATATTATGGAGGACAGACCGACATACTTAAGCTTTCAAGAGAGCATAACGATGCAAATATACTATCACTTGGTGCTCGGTTTCTTGACGAAGTAAAAGCAAAAGAATCGGTGCAGATGTGGCTTGAAGGAGAATTCTCTGGAGACGAACGTCATATACGCCGTATTAAGAAAATTGAACATGTTCGCTAACACTCTCCCAATTTCAGTAGTGCCATCGTTGCCAGCAAAATCCTTTCAGGAAATTGAATCATTGTGCCAGTTGCTTCAAGGGATTGCTTTTGAGATACAGGTAGATATTGTTGACGGAAAGTATGTGCCACTCACTGCCTGGCCTTTTACAGAGGAAAGTGCAGATATAAACACAGAACTCTTAAAGTTGAAACAGTTCACCAAGAATTTTTCTATAGAAATGGACTGTATGGTTCAAAATCCTGAACAGTACCTCGATACGTTTGTAGAGATGGGTGCGAAGAGGGTTGCGATTCATGTGGGAAGTACAAGCAAATATACAGAAATAATAGAACACTCCAGAACACATGGATACATGCTCGGGTTTGCGTTAACAAATGACACGCCATTAGACATTTTATTGGAATATATTGAGGATGTGTCGTATGTACAGCTCATGGGTATTAAAGAAGTAGGACAACAAGGTCAGCCGTTTGATACACGGACTCTTGCTAGAGCAAGAGAATTGAGAATGATGTTCCCTGAGTTAGAAATTGCCGTTGACGGAAGCGTGAATATGCAGACGATGCCACAGCTGTATGCTGCTGGTGTCACTCGATTTGCGCCAGGATCAGCAATCGCAAAAACACCTGACCCTGCATCTTCCTATAAACAGTTGCGAGCACTTGTTACATAAAGGGCGTTGTATACTATTGGTATGTATTACCTTACAAACACTGAAATTAAAAATCTTGAGGTAAAAGCAAATGAAATAAGACAAAGTATTATTGAAATGCTTGTTGCTGCAGGGTCTGGGCACACTGCAGGTTCACTTGATATGGCTGACATATTTGCGTTACTTTATTTTAGTGTACTTAAACATGATCCAAAAAACCCTGACTGGGAAGAGAGAGATAGAATGGTGTTGTCAGCAGGACATATTTGTCCCGTGCTATATGCAACGATGGCACATGCAGGATATTTTGAAATCGAAGAATTGTTGACATTGCGTAAGTTGGGCTCACGACTGCAGGGGCATCCCCATAAAGGGACGCTTCCAGGTATTGAAACAAGCTCCGGACCTCTTGGTAGCGGTTTGTCTCAAGCAGTCGGGATGGCTCTGGCTGAACGTATGGATAATCCATACACCTCAAAGTTTGTATATTGCGTTACAGGCGACGGGGAGCTTAACGAAGGACAGATATGGGAAGCTGCAATGCTCGCAGGAAAAGAACAGTTGCACAACCTTATAGTGATTGTCGACAGAAATGCAATCCAGATTGATGGATACACGAAAGATGTGATGCCTTTAGAATCACTTCGAGGTAAATTTGAATCTTTTAATTTTGATGTACAAGAAGTAGATGGTCACAATATACGAATGGTAAATGATGCCATAGGAAAAGCTCAGAGCGTATATGGACAACCATCAGTGATTATTGCACATACTATTTCCTCTAAAGGCGTGGACGTCTTCGAGCGTGATTTCCGATGGCATGGCAATCCTCCAGGAAAAGGTCCTGAAGACAGGGTTCCTAAAGGAAAACAGGCAGATGAAGCGTTAGAAAAACTACGTACTCTTGGCGGTCTGATTATTCCTTCTGATTCATAATATATATGTTTGCAAAACACTTAGATAAAAGAATATGTACACCCGAGGTTGAAAAAGTCCCTAACCGTAATGGGTATGGAGAAGGACTAAAAGAGGCGGGCGAACAGAATGAAAATGTGGTGGCTCTTTGTGCTGATCTTACAGGCTCAACACGTACAAATATTTTTGCAGATACATTTCCTGAGCGATTTGTACAGGTAGGCATAGCAGAGCAAAATATGGCGTCAGTCGCTTCAGGTATGTCTGCTATGGGAAAGATTCCTTTTATTGCTGGATATGCCATGTTCTCACCAGGAAGAAGTTGGGAGCAGGTTCGTACAACCATCGCATATAATGATTCTAATGTAAAAATAATTGGTGCACACGCAGGTGTGTCAGTCGGGCCTGATGGTGCAACACATCAAGCGATTGAAGATATGGCTATTATGCGAGTAATTCCAAATATGATAGTGATTGCTCCTTGTGATGCTGTAGAGGCAAAGAAGGCAACACTTGCAGCTGCGAAGTACATGGGGCCAGTGTATATCCGACTTGCGCGAGAAAAGACTCCTGTGGTGACTACCGATGAGTCACCGTTCGAAATAGGAAAGGCAGAAGTATTCTTAGAGAAGAATGCACAACATAAAAAAACAGTAGGAATTATCGTGACGGGTATCTTGGCTCATAATGCACTAGAAGCCGCAAAGACTTTGAATGATGATGGTGTCGGTGTTTCAGTTCTACATATGGCAACCGTCAAACCACTGGACACAGAAGCGTTGGATGCATATGTCAACGAGCATGATATTCTCGTGACCATAGAAGAGCATCAGATAGCAGGAGGTCTAGGGTCAGCAGTGGCAGAGTATGTAAGTCAGACAAATCCAAGAAAAATAATACGTATTGGAGTACAAGATGAATTTGGTCAGTCAGG
>CAZQWL010000038.1:0-6363 GCA_964597225.1 uncultured Candidatus Saccharibacteria bacterium
ATCCCAATCAAGACTGGAATCACCATTGGACTCTTGCTTGTTTTCTGCATTAAGAATCCGCTTACGGTGTCGGCTAGTTCGTCTTTAATCATGTCTAGGTCGATAGGGTTCATTCCTTCTGTGTTCTTTTCAACTGTTCGCTTGATAAGTACTCGTGCTTCAGACAAAAGCTGTTGGTTTTCACGCAAGTACACAAAACCTCGAGAGATAATATCTGGTGACTTTCGTAGTTTTCCAGTTTTTGTATTTACTGTTGCGATAATCACAAACATGCCATCTTCTGAAAGAGAAAGACGATCACGAAGCACCACTTCTTGTCGGGCTCCTACAGTAAATCCGTCCACCATAATGATATCACTAGACGCTTTTACTTTTTGTACTGTCATTTCAGTACCATTCTTGATGTCGATGATAGTTCCGTTGTCTGGTACCACAATGTTCTCTTTCGGGAAGCCATTTTCTACTGACGCATACATGTGACTCTTAAGGTGATAGTGATGACCGTGCACAGGTAGTAAGAATGTAGGCTTGATTGTTTGCTGTACCCAGATAAGCTCTCCGGCGTTACCGTGCCCTGAGGAGTGTACTGCCGCTGAACGGTAATTGATTACCTTTACATTCTTTCGGTAGATATTGTCCTTCAGCTTCTGTACCGCAATTTCATTTCCTGGAATAACTGAAGAAGAAAGAACAAGAGTATCTCGCTCGGTAAGCTTCACAAACTTATGCTTGTCTGTTGCCATGCGCATAAGCGCCGCAAACTCCTCACCTTGTGCTCCAGTTGAGAGAATTACAATCTTGTCTGAAGGGTAGTCTCCCATGTCACCTGCGTTGATGAAAGTGTCTGGCTTTACCGTAAAGAGTTTTGCAACTAATGCAATCTCAATGTTGGTCTTAATAGACCGACCTTCCATCACTACCTTCTTGCCATTTTTTTCACAAATATCGATGATGTTTATCAATCGGTCAAATTGTGATGCAAACGTCCCAATGATAAGTCGCCCTGTGGCGTTGGTAATAATTTCGTCTAACGAGTTAAACACTACACCTTCAGGTGCTGACCAACCGCTTTGGTCGGCGTTTGTAGAATCACATACAAGCATAAGGTTGTTTCCTTGACCGATTCGTTCCCAAGAAGCTCGTTCTTCCACTACTGGAAGACCATCTTCGTGTATTAGCTTGATATCACCAGTAATAACAATGTTTCCGTGTTTAGTGTGTACGGATATACCCATCGCGTCTGGAATAGAGTGAGTTACAGGGAATGTCTCTAGTGTAAGTCCTCCTACAGTAAATGAGTCACCCTCCTTGATAACATTCATGTTTACTGGGTCTAGGTGAGGGAACTCTTCTTGTCGCTTAAGAATCATAAGTGACGTCAGATACTGTGTGTATATTGGGGGGTTACCAATTCGTTCCATTACAAAAGGAATGCCTCCAATGTGATCAAGGTGTCCGTGAGTAACTACAAGCGCACGAATTTTATGCTTTCGTTCTTCTAAGTATTGGGTGTTTGGCAAAATATAATTGATTCCTGGTGCATTTGCTTCAGGAGATACAAACTGGAAGCCGATGTCAAAAATAATGATATCATCTTTTGTTTCTACAATAGTCATGTTTCGACCAATTTGCTCTACTCCAGACATTGGGATAACACGTACAGTGTCATCGTCTAGAATTTCTTGAATCTTAGGAGCCTTATGATCTTTAATGGCCATTCGGTGTGTCAATGCAGGGTTGGTCATACTTCGTCGGCGCTGGTGTTTCTTGCCACCGCGTCGTTTTTTTGGTCCGCCATTTTGACCTTGTCCTTGCGTATGTTTACCGCGGTTATTTTGTGGACGTCGTCGTTGATTATTTCCTCTGGAGCCAGCATTTCTGCTTTGTGAAGGTCGTCGGTTTTGATTATTGTTTTGAGTTTCTGAAGAGGTGGTCGTCTTCTGTGTATTTTCGTTTTGATTGTTCATAATAAAAAATGATTAATTTATTCTGTTAATGAATAGTGGAGAAAATCTATGTAACACATCGATATTCTCAACTACTCACTAGAAGTAGTTTGTAGTGGGGGAGGTTAGTCGTTGGTGAAGACAGGCCAAAGCTTGTTCGCTTTCATGTGCCATTGTGCGATGTTTGCAAAACGGTCACTGGGCTTACTTAGGCGAGCAAATTCACTCGTGGTTACACGTGCGTCAAGGACGTAGCTGAATGTCGGGGTATAGAGAAATATTGCAGGGAGATCCTCAGTGATAATTGATACAAATTTGTTGATACTTTCATTTCGTTTAACTGGGTCTGTTTGTGTGCGAAGATTTTCAAGTACACCGTCGGCGTCTATGTTGGTATACCGTGCGATATTTAGACCAGGATCGTCTTTCTGAGATGAATGCCAGAAAGGATACAAATCAAGTGCTCGGCCAATATCGTTTCCAAATAAGAGTGCTTCAAAGCTTCGAGGTCGGATAATGTCTTGTACTAAATCAGTTTGTTCATATTGGTCGATGCTTACTTGTGCGCCAAGTTCGGTCCATTGTTTTGAAATGAATGCCGATGTTGCATCAAAGAGCTCGGTGTTTGCTGTTGATAGTGTTATTGAAAGAGACATAGTTTCTTCGCCTTCAATTTCTTTGTGCCAGAAACCAAGATCTGACTCTTTCCAACCACCATCGCGAAGTATTGTTTTGGCCTGTTCTATCCGTGACTGGCCGTCACTTGATAAGGTATCTGTGGATTCTACCTCATGAAAGCCAGGTGGCACAGGGTTGTCGATGGGGATACCGTATCCAGATAAGACCGTGTCTATAAGTTCTGTTCGATTGATTGCTACATTAAGAGCTTCTCGAGCAGACTTGTCGCGCAGTGCATTTGAGCGATTTTGGTTAAAGAAGATTGAGAATGTCCGAGGAAGGGGATTCTTAATGATTTTGTAGGTATCGGTGTCTAGCCCCTGCAGGGCATCTGGAGATAGACTTGGGGTCCCTGCAATTTTCTTGTCACGTAATGCCTGGAGAAGTACGTCTTCGTTTTGGTAGAAGTTAAATACTAAGGTATCAATGTTTGGCTTTTCTGAAGAATGTGGTGCTGCCGTAAGTTTATATGCGTTGATGAGCCCTGATTTATTTCGCAGTACATCATCTACCATGTACGGCCCGGTACCAATTGGTTGGGTGTTGTTTTGACTAAAAGGAAGTTGTTCTGTTGGAAGTTCATCCCATAATGAGCGAGGTAGAATACCGACAGTAAGGTTCTCTACAAAGGGCGGATAAGCTTCGTCAAGAACAATGTTGAATTCATATTCCCCAAGTTCCTCTAGAAGCACACCATCCCAATTTCCTCGGAGTGGACTTTTAAGGTCAGGATTTTGAATCAATGCAATAGTGTAAGCAACGTCTCGTGTTGTCAGGATATCTCCGTTGTGGAATTTAACATTTTGCTTAAGTACGATGTGATATGTGCGTCCATCTTCCGAGACGGTGATTGACTCTGCAAGATGTGGTACAAGTTTTCCTTCTGTATTGAGGCGAACAAGGCCGCTGTATATAAGTGCAACCATGTCATGGTCCGCCTGAGTGATGGCAAGAACTGGATTTACAAAACGTGGTGTTCCAACGATTCCTTCTACAAGAGTACCCCCGCTACTTGGTGTTGAAGTGAGGTATTGAGTATTCGCGGTGTAAAGCACGAAGAAGAAAGATATAACTACCGCAAGTAGCGCAATGTGAAAAATAACTCGGTCCCCTTTGTTCCGTCGCTGCAAAAATGAGAAATAACGTGTCAAAAGAGAGTTTTTACTCTTTGTGTTGTATGCGTTCATAAAGAATACAAGCTGTGCATCAGCTTTTGGGTTACAGTAATAACACCAGTAGATACTGGAACTAGATTAATTAGATAACGACAGTGATAAGAGTACTTGCTACGAAAAGAATCGCAAGGACGATAGATGCTCGAAACAGAAATTGTTCAGCTCCGCGTCGTTTGTGAAATGTTGCGCTAAAGTTGTCTCCACCAAATGCACCACCAAGACTCGATCCACGCTGTTGTAGCATAATAACTGCTATCAAGAGGATGGAGAGAATGATTTGTACATAAGGGAGTGCCGGAAGCACTACGTTTTGTATGAATTCCATTGCGTACGATGATAGCAGAAACAAAAGATTCAAGCAAGGCATGAGCTGCATAGTAGAAATATTGCAATGATTTATAGCTGAAGTATAATACTCGTGAAATTACATTATGTTATTAATGTAATTGAATTATTATTTATTTAGAACGTAGCTGTTGGTATTTTGATACACTCACAGTATGTAGTATCTAGTGTATCTCTAAGAGCTAAAAACTAATAACTAACGACTAAATTATTTATGAATATACAACCATTGGCAGACAGGGTGGTGGTCCGACCACTTACAGATGAAGAGTCTGGAAATGTTTCAGCAGCCGGTATTATCCTCCCTGAATCAGCAAAGAAAGAACAGGCGGGAGAAGGTGTGATTGTTGCTGTTGGAGCAGGAAAAATGACCGACGACGGCAAGCGATTGGAAATGAGCGTTAAAGAAGGCGACCGAGTAGTGTACTCAAAATATGGATTTGATGAAGTGAAAGTAGATGATAAAGAGTATTTTATTGTGAGTGAAGGGAGTATTTTAGCAATTATCAATCAGTAATCAGCGACCAGCGTTCAGCAATCAGAAATTGCCAAAGGCAATACTAACAACTAACAACTAACATTATGGCAAAAGAAGTAATTTTTGGTGAAGACGTACGGAAGAAGCTCCAGAAAGGAGTCGATACCGTTGCAGATGCAGTAAAGGTGACATTAGGCCCCCGAGGGCGAAATGTGATTCTTGATAAAGGATATGGAGGCCCGTTGATTACTAACGACGGTGTTTCTATTGCGAAAGATATCACGCTTTCAGATAAGTTTGAAAACATGGGGACGGAGATTGTGAAAGAGGTCGCAGATAAGACTAATGAGCTTGCAGGAGATGGAACTACTACTGCGACAGTTCTTACACAAGCTCTTGTAAATGAAGGTCTGCGACAGACTACGATGGGACTCAACTCAATGGCCGTAAAGACAGGAATGGAACATGCTTCACAGGATGTTGTAAAAGCACTACTTGAACAAGCAAAACAAATCTCTACAAAAGAAGAAATTCAGCAAGTAGCAACCATTTCAGCAGAGAGTGCAGAAATCGGGGATAAAATTGCAGAAACAATCGATAAAGTAGGAAAGGATGGTGTGGTGACCGTAGAAGAGTCACAGTCATTTGGCATTGAAACAGAGCTTACTGAAGGAATGGAGTTTGATCGAGGGTATGTGTCACCATACATGGTGACTAATCCAGAACGAATGGAAGCAGAGTATAAAGATGCACAAATTCTGATTACCGACAAGAAAGTCTCAAATGTGCAGGAAATTCTTCCTCTACTTGAGAAAATTGCCCAAGCAGGGAAGAAAGAATTGGTCATTATTGCAGATGATATTGAAGGTGAAGCACTTACTACCTTCGTGGTAAATAAACTCAAGGGCGGATTTTCAGTACTTGCAGTGAAGGCTCCCGGGTATGGTGACCGAAAGAAAGATGTACTTGAAGACATCGCCATTACCACAGGAGGACAGCTTATTTCTGATGAGCTTGGGATGAAACTTGAAGACGTGGAGCTTGATCATCTTGGAAAGGCAGACCGAGTAGTGTCCACCAAAGACAATACTATTATTGTCGGCGGACAGGGAGAGAAGGGGTCTATCGACGACCGTATTGAAGCACTACGCTCACAAGAAAAAACATCAGCAAACAAGTTTGATGGAGATAAAATTGCAGAACGCATTGCGAAGCTTGGTGGTGGTGTCGGAGTGATTAAGGTAGGTGCCGCAACCGAAACAGAGATGAAGTACCTTAAGTTGAAGATTGAAGACGCGGTAAATGCTACAAAAGCTGCTATTGAAGAAGGTATTGTTTCTGGAGGGGGTACGTCGCTTGCTAAAGCTGCTGCACAGGTGGAGAGTAAGATTTTACCAAAGAAAGATCTTGGTAAAGAAGAGTTGGTTGGATACAACATTGTACTTAAGGCACTTGATATGCCATTACGACAGATTGTAGACAACACTGGAAAAGACGAAGGTGCGGTGATTGTACAGAAAGTAAAAGAAGCGGGAGGAAACGCTGGCTACGATGCCGCAAAAGGAGAGATGGTAGAAGACATGATTAAAGAAGGAATCATCGACCCTGTGAAAGTGGAACGAGCAGGAGTGCAGTTTGCAGTGTCTGCCGCAGCAATTCTCTTGACTAGTGAATGTGCTATTGCAGATGAGCCAGAACCAGAAGGAGGAGCACCTATGATGCCCGATATGGGAGGAATGGG
>CAZQWL010000039.1:0-4131 GCA_964597225.1 uncultured Candidatus Saccharibacteria bacterium
AATCGGTGTGACTCAGCATTTGCAAGGAGTATAGCATGTTCATGTTGTGTCAATAATTTCTTTGCAGCAATAAGACGAACGGGCTTATGACGATCATCCTTCACTACCGCTACTACGGGGATAGACACACCTGTTTTTTTAAGTACATGTTCAGCAGCATTTTTTTGTGCTGTACTCCCATCTACAACAATCACCTGTGGGTACGGCCACTCAGGGTGACCCAGTCGACGTTCAAGCACTTCTTTGAGCGCTGCTGGATCATTACTGCCAGTAACACTTTTAATTTTAAATTTGCGGTATTCATTTTTATTTGGAATACCACCTTCTATTACAGTCATTACGCCTACCATATCGTCTCCCTGGAGATGTGCGATGTCATAGGCTTCTATTCTCACCGATCGTTCATCTCTGTAGATACGATTCTCATCCTTGATAAGCGCAACATCTTGTATATGTTGAAGGGCATATATTTTCTTTTTTATGCCTAATGCTTTTTCAAAATCTTCTTCTTTTGCGCTTTTCATCATTTCTTTTTCCAAATCATTCAAGATAATCTGTTTTCTGCCTTCAAAGAACAGGCGTATATGACGAATTGTTCGCAGATACTCTTGTCTGTCACCATCCTCCGGGTACAATCCAATCTGTCTATTAAAGTCAATATGACCTTTTGCCATTTTTGTTTTTTCTTCGCCTATGGTGACTTTAGAATCGTAGTAGCGAAAGAGTTTTCTGATAATTTTTAACGCATCCTTAAAAAGTGTTGCACTGGTAAAAGGACCAAAATGGTACAAAATATCATTCTCGTTGTATTTTTCAGTAAGGTCTTTACTTCGTATAACCAGGACACGTGGATACTCTTCCTTGGTAATAATAAGATGATTAAAACTTTTATCATCCTTGGAAATACTGTTGTACTTAGGTTTGTGGGTGCGGATGAGATTTGACTCAAGGATAAGTGCCTCAAGCACTGAGTCCGTAGCTGTATACTCAACTGTTTTTGCTTCTTCAACCATTTGCTCTATTGCCCTTGATCGTTTTTGTGCAATATCTTTTGCAAAATAACTTCGTACACGATTTTTCAAAGAGGTCGCCTTTCCAATATATAAAATTTCTTTTTTTTCGCCTAGAAAAAAATAGACACCTGGGGTGTCTGGAAGCTTTGTCTTGTCTAAGGATTCCCTTTTCATTCAAATATAATAACAAAAGTCAGTCCGAGCATAAAGCCCGAACTGAATTCAATTAAATAAGGTCCTTTAGTGTTTCTAGATTCAAATAAAAGTAACCTGCAATCACTCTAAGTACCTCATCAGTTTCGTCTCCTATAATCCAAGCGCTTTTCACGCTCAAAAAATAATTAATTGAAATTGAACTATCCATCTCACACCTCCTAATTTAAAGTATACACCATTCTTACAAAACTTTTTTAAGATATCGACCTGTGTGAGACTTTTCGTTTTCGGCAATCTCTTCAGGAGTACCTTTGGCAACGATTTTACCTCCACCTCCACCTCCTTCAGGCCCAATGTCGATAACGTAATCAGCAGACTTGATGAGATCTAGATTATGTTCGATAACCATCACGGTATTTCCCTTCTCTACCAATTCCTGCAAGATATAAATAAGGAGTTTTACATCTTCATAATGAAGACCGATGGTTGGTTCATCCAGCAGGTAGATGGTTTTCTGCGTTTGTGGTCGGTATAACTCTGAGGCAATTTTTACTCGTTGTGCTTCCCCACCAGAAAGAGTTGTTGCGCTTTGCCCAAGCTGAAGGTAGCCAAGACCAACATCCTGAAGTGCCTTAAGTCGTTCATAGATAGCGGGCACTTCCTTAAAGAAGATTACAGATTCTTCTACAGTCATATGGAGCACTTCGTGAATGTTCTTTCCTTTATAGTACACCTCAAGTGTTTCTTTTGTGAAGCGTTTTCCGTCACATACATCACAGGTGACATACACTGTTGGCAGGAAGTGCATCTCTACAGCAATAGTCCCATTTCCTTGACATGCTTCACACCGTCCTCCTTTTACATTAAAGCTAAAGCGTCCAGGCTTCCATCCTCGCACACGCGCCTCACTACTGGCTGCAAACATATCTCGTATGTGTGTAAATGCTCCAGTGTATGTAGCCGGGTTTGAGCGTGGGGTACGCCCAATGGCAGACTGGTCAATAAGGATAGTCCGTCCCAGATACTCAGTACCTTCAAAACTTTTTGCATTGTATGTTTCTGCACGTCGAAACTTTTTATCAAGTCGTGCAAGTAGGTTCCTATGCAAAATCTCATACATAAACGTTGACTTTCCTGATCCTGAAACACCAGTGACGGTGATTAATTTTCCAAGGGGTATATCTACATTTAGATTTTTAATATTAAAGGCCTTTCCACCTCGAATTTTAAGAGAGCCTTTTTCACTTGTGCGCCTATCGGGTACTGCTATAACCTTGTCTCCTCGAAGGTAGCTCAATGTAACTGAACCTGAGTCATTCTTGGGTGCCTTAAGAAGCTTTGGCATATAATCAGCAACAACTACCCCTCCACCATGTATACCTGCTCCAGGGCCAATTTCAATAAGGTAATCAGCCGCGAGAATAGTGTCTTCATCATGCTCAACAATAATAATGGTATTACCTAAATCACGAAGTTCACTAAGTGTTTGAATGAGCTTGTCATTATCACGCTGATGTAAGCCAATAGTCGGCTCATCCAGCACGTACAATGCTCCTACAAGGCCAGAACCAAGTTGTGACGCTAAGCGAATACGCTGTGCTTCTCCTCCTGAGAGTGTGTTGGCACGTCTGTCTAATGTGAGGTATTCGATACCAACATTCTGCATAAAGTCCAAACGTTCGATAACTTCTCTCAACGCAGGCCAAGCGATGTCGTGTTGTTTTTTTGTTAACGTAAGAGAACCAATAAAGTCAGCAGCTTCACGCACGGTCATAGAGGTAAAATCAACAATTGTTTTACCGAGATTCTTCCCCGAACCTCCAAGGTATACACGTAGAGCCTCTTTCCGTAGGCGGGCACCTTTACACTCAGGACATACATCTGTATTAAATAATCCAACAACACCAAGTCCATTACATTCAGAACATGCACCGTATGGAGAGTTGAATGAAAATAAACGAGGTTCTACCTCTGGGAATGATGATCCATCTATAGGGCAAATAAACTTAGCAGAGAGTGTCCGTTCACTTCCGTCGGGTGATTGAATTTTTACCAATCCGTTGGACTGTGTCAGGGCAAGTTCGACAGCCTCAGACAAGCGCTCGTGTGAGCCTTTGGGATCATTAGCAAATTCACTTACATAGATTTCATCCACCAATACATCAATATCGTGACGTTTAGTTTTTGTAAGGGTGATTTTTTCCCGTAGCTGTTTAATTTCTCCGTCAATTTTTACTGTCTCGAAACCTTTATTAAGCAAATCATACAGCATCTGGTAATACTCACCCTTTCTCCCTACCACCATTGGTGCGAAGATTGAAACGCGACCTTTAGAGACCTCAATGCCCATCACTTTTTGTGACTGCTCTTTTGTTGCTTTCTTTACCTCTTTATTTTCAATAGATTTGAGTACGATACCGAGGATTTCATCTTGTGAAAGTTTTTGAATTTCTACATCTACATCTAAACAGTACGGCTGGCCAATACGCGCATACACAATACGCAAATAGTCATATATTTCAGTAATAGTTGCTACTGTTGAACGAGGGTTACGTGAGGCAGTCTTCTGGTCAATTGAAATTGCAGGAGACAATCCTGAGATTTCATCTACATCAGGTTTTTGAAGTTTATTTAGAAATTGTCGAGCATACGGTGAAAGAGACTCAACATATCGTCGTTGCCCCTCAGCAAAAATAGTATCAAATGCAAGTGACGACTTTCCGGAACCAGAAGGTCCTGTAATGGCAATCATCTTTCCTCGAGGCATCTCAACATCAATATTTTTTAAGTTGTGTGTTCGAGCACCACGAACAACAATTTTACCCTGACGCTCATCGTCAATATTCCACGATACCTTTGTTTTATCCTCAGACTTTTTTGCCATACTTTATGTTTACGTTATAACACAATAACCCCCTCAATATGGTGGTAGAGGTATATATATTATGATACTACCATATAA
>CAZQWL010000039.1:4231-6249 GCA_964597225.1 uncultured Candidatus Saccharibacteria bacterium
GCTTCCATTTGTTTACGTTTTTCTTTGCGTATTTTTTGAGGGTTTTTCTTATATAGCTCCATATCGACCGTAAGAAGGGTCTCCACAGTTTCATCATGTTGTGTTCGAAGCTGGTCGGCAATGGACTTAATCTCTTTTTTGATGCTCTTAGGGGTGATATCGTGCTCTTTATTGTACTCTTGTTGGAGTTTTCGACGACGATTAGTTTCTTCTACTGCGTAGGTAAGGGCATCTGTCATTTCATCGGCATAGAGTATCACTCGGCCATTTACATTACGTGCAGCACGCCCAATAGTTTGAATAAGAGCTGTCTCACTTCGTAAAAACCCAGCTTTATCTGCATCAAGAATTGCCACAAGCTCTACTTCGGGTAAATCGAGTCCTTCCCGAAGCAAGTTTACTCCTACTAGACAGTCAAACTCACCACGGCGAAAATCAGTAAGTATCTCAATACGTTCCACTGTATCCACATCACTATGGATATACTTCGTCTTAATTCCTTTTTCTTCTAAGAAATCGGTAAGGTCCTCAGCCATTTTTTTTGTAAGTGTTGTAACGAGTACTCGTGAACCTCGCTTTATTATTTTCTCAGATTCTTCTATAAAGTCTTTTATTTGGCCGGGGTACGTTCCTTTTTCATTGACTGGACGCATATCAATCTCAGGGTCAACAAGCCCCGTGGGACGAATCACCTGTTGCACAATCTGTCCTTCTCCTTTCTCTACTTTTTCAAGCTCATACTTACCAGGGGTCGCGGTTGTGTATATTACTTGACCAACCCGCTGTTCAAACTCTTCAAAATTAAGCGGACGATTATCTACGGCACTGGGAAGACGAAAACCAAACTCAACTAAGTTTTCCTTTCGTGAACGATCGGCTGCGTACATCCCTCGTACTTGTGGCACGGTAACGTGTGATTCGTCAATTACAGTCAAAAAGTCAGGAGTTCCATCTTCTTTGTGAGGAAAATATGACAACAGTGTGTACGGTGCTTCTCCAGAAGCGCGCCCGTCAAAGTGGCGTGAGTAATTTTCAATACCTGCACAAAAGCCGACTTCGCGCATCAGCGCCAAATCATGGTCGGTACGACGCTTAAGTCGTTCTGTTTCCAATAACTTCCCTTCCTTCTTAAACTTTTTAAGTTGTGCATCAAGCTCAGTCTTTATATCTGCAATTGCTCGTTCACGTTCATTTTCAGGTGTCACAAAGTGTTTAGCTGGAAACAAAAAGAAAACATCTACTTCTTCAATAATACGGCGTGAGACCGCGTCGATTTTTGTAATTGCGGACACCTCATCACCAGAAAATGCCATGCGGTATATGACACGTTCATTTGTCGGCATCACTTCTACGGTGTTACCAACTGCGCGGAACATGGCGGGAGTAAGATCTGCATTAGTACGATTGAAGTACATATCTACAAGCATATGCATCATTTGGTTTCTTGTAGATTTGTAGCCGATTTCAATTTTCTTGTGTACTTTTTTATACTGCTCAGGTGAACCAAGACCATAAATACACGACACTGATGCCACAATAATAACGTCACTCTTAGTTAGAAGTGCTTGAGTCGATGCGTGGCGTAATCTGTCTATTTCTTCGTTTATCTGTGACTCTTTCTCTATATAGGTGTCAGACACGGACATGTATGCCTCAGGTTGATAATAATCATAGTATGAGACAAAGTAATGTACTTCATTATTTGGGAAAAAGTCTTTGTACTCTTGTGCGAGTTGAGCTGCAAGTGTTTTATTATGTGCGATAACCAATGTAGGCTTCTGTATTTGTTGGATAACATTTGCAACAGTAAAAGTCTTCCCAGACCCCGTTACACCAAAAAGTGTCTGGTGTGCTATTCCTTCTTTATACCCTGCAACTAAAGATTCAATCGCTTTAGGTTGGTCCCCCGCGGGAGTTTTGTCTGTTGCTATTTTAAAATGTGTATCCATACTTAGTATGCAGAAGTATACATTATTCTGAGTGATTATTTTAAAATATAAGTTTACGGTGTTGTTGAG
>CAZQWL010000040.1:0-6145 GCA_964597225.1 uncultured Candidatus Saccharibacteria bacterium
TTATTTTTACCATGGAAGATCCTCCTAATTCCTATAGTCATCAAGGTCGACTACAACATCATTATGGTGTATTGCTAACGCGGTGTTGGCTGCTTTTCGCAATTCCACCATTTTGTCAAGTGAAATGACTATGCCACCATAGCGAACAACGATATCGTTCTCTTTAACTACAGAATAAAGACGCCCTTTAAATGAAAAAACAAGTTCCATTACTTTCTCCTACCTGCTATATATTGATACTTCTATATACTTTATACAACAAAATTGTAAAAAAGTACAGGAAATATAAAACACCAATGCTTAAGCATTGGTGTTTTATATCCATAATTGGTCTATGAATATAATTGTATCTGTTTTTTATCCAGTAGTGTTTGGATATAATTCCATCTAGCTTGTTCAATTTTTTCATCTGGTTTTGGATCTCCTGAGAGAGGATCCGTAAGTGTAACTTTGTTAATAGTATTTTCAACTATGGTGACATTAGCAATTACTCCACCATATTCAAACGTGAGTAACTGTTCATTTGCATAAAATCTAGCTTCAATACCATTGGTTAGTTTAATAGTTCGTCCATCTTTCTCACCTTGTATAATTTCACCTGCATTAAGGGCTGCTAAAATCTCATCGACAGATTGTCGTTCAGGTTCTGGTCGTGCTCTAGGTCCTTCAAATCCCATATTACAAAATTGATTCCACTACTGCCTTTACATCACCTCCATCGGCCTTTCCTCCAAGCTCTTTCATAATTGCACCGATGAGAATGCCCATCTTGCTTTTGTCTTCCACACCAAGTTCTGCCTTTTTTGCTTCTGCGATAGGACGGATTTCATCTTGGGTCATGAGTGTTGGCAGATATGTTTCGAGTACTTCGAGTTCTTCCTTTTCGGGTACTGCCAGCTCATCACGCCCTGCTGTTTCGTATTGCTCGATAGAGTCTTTTCGTTGCTTTGATGCACGCTTAATGACAGTAAGTACTTCGTCGTCAGTAAGTGTGTCCTGCGGAGTCCGTCCAGTGGCAACCATTTCGTTCATAAATGCAGTCAGAAGCGCACGAACAACTCGTAGCCGTACTGCATCTTTTGCTTTCATTGCATCTTTAAGTGATGATTTGATGTCCTCATGTAGTGCCATAATGATGGTTTCTTATTGGTTATACACTGTATAATACCATTATGTCGAGTTCTTCTAAAGACCCTGTAAAAGTTGTGCATACAGATGATATGCAGAAAAATTCTTATGCCTATCACGCACATGATTATCGTGAAGTTTTAACGATGCTTGATTCTCATGAAGATGGTTTAACCATGAGCCAAGTTCGTAAGAGGCAAAACTCGCAAAAGAAAAATACTTTTACACAAACCAAAGAAGAAACTATTTTTGATAGAGTGTTGTCACAGTTAAAAAGCCCAATTGCGTTTATTCTGGTACTTGCATTTTTTCTAACGGCCGCACTGGGTGAATATCTTGATGCCAGTGTGATTGCGTTAGCGTTGCTGGTTGCTATTGCTGTTGGCATAGTTCAAGAAGGAAAAGCATCACGTGCATTTCAAAGACTTTCACAGTCACAGGTAAAAGTCGCAACAGTATTACGTGATGGACAGAAACATGAAGTACCTGCAAGCGAGGTTGTGTTGGGGGATATAATTGTTCTCTCAGCAGGAATGCAAGTGCCAGCTGACATCCGCCTTATACAAGCCAAGCAACTTTCTGTTAATGAAGCAGCACTCACAGGAGAATGGATGACCGTCGATAAAAGTGAATCGCCTGTAATGGTAGGAGCACCATTTTCAGACCAGACATCAATGGCATGGATGGGTACTTTTGTGGGCGATGGATATGCGATGGGAGTGGTGGTTGCACTAGGAGATGATACTGCAGTAGGAAAGCTTGCGGCAAGTGTACGAGATGTAGAAGAAGTAGATACGCCACTACAGTCAGAGATGAAAAAGATATCCAACGTGATGCTGTATGTTGTAGGAGTAGTGGTGTTGCTTATATTTTCAATAGGGTTATGGAAAGGTCTGCCTCTGCACGACATGCTTCTTATGGTAATTGCTATTGCTGTAGCGTCTATTCCCGAAGGTTTGCCCGCTGCGGTCACTATTATTCTTGCGGTAGGTATGGACGCGTTACTTAAGAGAGGGGGATTGGTGCGCAATTTGCTGGCGGCAGAAACACTTGGTTCTACCACCTACGTACTGACTGATAAGACTGGTACTCTCACACAAGCAAAAATGTCCGTTGTTGGGGTGCTTATGGAAGATGGAGCGTATGTGCCACAAAGCGAGTTTGGCGACCATGACATCGTACATACACTTTTTGACGTTTCTCTTACTGCTGCTGATGCCTACACCGATAAAAGTTCACACGAAACGCATGTACGAGGTGATGATGTAGAGAAAGCAGTCCTGACTGCTGCTTCAGACATAGGCATAACTGAATTTAAAAATAGTCTACGAACAGACCGTATAGATTATCTTGCATTCACCTCAGAAAATAGATTTGCCGCAGGGCTTGCTGAAGATAGTGATATGTTCAAGCTATGTATCAACGGAGCACCTGAGTTTTTAATACAAAAGGCTTCGTCTGTTTTAAGGGCACATGGAGAAGAGGTGTTTCATGATGAGGCAAAAATGCATCTTACGCAAGCAATCGCTACATATACCAATCAAGGTAAGCGTTTGGTTGCTGTGGCATATAAAAAAGTCGGATATGAAGATATACCAGAGACAGAGCCCTCGCTTCTTGACGATATTGTTTTTGCAGGTGTTTTAATTATTGATGATCCTGTACGAAAAGATGTAGATAAAGCGATTGCAGGAGTTAAGTCAGCAGGTGCAGAAGTAATATTGATTACAGGTGACAATCCTCAAACAGCGCTGTCTATTGCACAAGAGGTGGGTATCGCAGGTGATGATGATGTGGCACTTACTGGAGATGATATTGCTTCACTTTCTGATGAAGAGTTACTTGTTGCTCTGAAAGAGGTGAGTGTATTTTCTCGAGTTCTACCAAAACAAAAAATGCGTATTGCAATGGTGCTTCAGCAGGCAGGAGAAATTGTTGCAATGACGGGAGATGGGATAAACGATGCTCCTGCACTGCGTCGAGCAAATATCGGTATCGCTGTTGGCTCTGGGACAGAGGTTGCAAAAGAAGCTTCAGACCTGGTCCTTGTAAACGATAGCTTCTCAACTATTTACTCAGCAATCGAAGAGGGTCGTCGTATTATTGCAAACTTACGCAAAATCGTTGCCTACTTGCTGTCTACTAGTGTAACGGAAGTAGCGCTGTTTGCTACTGCAATGATTACTTCTTCCGCGGTACCTATTCTTCCCGCTCAAATTCTCTGGGCAAATATGATTGAAGAGGGTTTGATGAGTGTTGCATTTGCGTTTGAAAAAGTGGATAAAAATGCGATGAAACGTAAGCCAAAAGATATTCATGAGGAAGGATTGTTGAGTAAAGAAATGTTTTGGTTTATGGCATTTGTTGTGACGGTGTTGAGCATGGTTACCGTTTCGCTCTATCTCTACGTACGACATCTTGGTATACCTATTGATCAACTACGCAGTGTGATGTTCCTGGCAGTGTCGCTGGATTCTTTGTTTATCGCATTTGCATTTCGCTCACTGACTGTGCCAGTATGGAAAATTCCTCTACACACTAATATCTTTTTTATTGGTTCGTTTTTAATTAGTCTTGTGATGCTTGGGATGGTCATTACTGTGCCATTCTTTCAATATCTTCTTTCCTATACACCTCTTCCGTGGGAGCTTGTGAGCCTGACGCTTATTGCCAGCGTATCAGCGCTTGTGACCGTTGAGTTTGGAAAGTTATTATTTTTTGAGAATAGAAAGTAATACTTGTAAATAAGCAGGCAAATCACGAAGTGATTTGCCTGCTTATTTCACCGCATGGTAAACTAACGCAATGGAAATAATTCAGGTATTGGCGTTGGTACTTATTACTGCAGTGTTAGCTATGCAGGTATACAATGCATTCTTTAAGAAAGAAGAAAAACAAGAAGACGATAAGAGTATGTTGTTGATACAACAACAAATGCAGGAGCTTACTCGCACTATGGATACGAAACTCAGTCAGAATAGTAAGGCCATGCAGGATGGTAGTCGGATGCAATTCAAAGAGAGTAGGGAGATGATGCAGGATATTAATAAAGAGATGAATGAACAACTGCGTAATGTGGTGAAAGGAGTTTCTGAAGTGGGAGAAAGTTCTAAACAGGTGTTTGGTGTGGCTGAGCAACTTAAGGAACTTCAAGATATTCTAAAAAATCCAAAGCAGCGCGGAATTCTTGGTGAGTATTACCTGGAGACAGTATTACAAAATGTGCTACCCCCTGAGAGCTTTAAGATGCAGTATGCTTTTGATGATGGAGAGATTGTGGATGCAGCCGTCTTTGTAAAAGGAAAGGTTATTCCGGTAGATTCAAAGTTTTCATTGGAGAATTATAATCGTTTGGTTGATGCGAAAGACCCAGCCGATAGAGCAATTCACGAAAAGGCATTTATCAATGACTTGAAGCTCCGTATTACGGAAACTGCAAAATACATTCGACCTACTGAGAAGACGACTGATTTTGCATTTATGTTTATCCCACATGAAGGGATTTACTACGACCTCCTGTCCAATAAAGTAGGGGCAGGGGAGGATAACCTCATCCAACGTGCAGCAGGGAAATATAAGGTGATTATTGTGTCACCCACATCTTTCTTGGCATACCTCCAGACAGTCTTACAAGGCCTCAAGGCGATGGAAATTGAAGAAAAGGCACAAGACATCATCAAGAATGTGGAGAAGCTCAGTGGGCACATTGCAAAGTATGAAGATTACTATCAAAAACTGGGGAATACACTGGCAACAACAGTAAATCATTATAATGCTGGTTATAAAGAACTCAACAAAATAGATAAAGATGTAACACGAATTACTGGAGAAAGTATTGATGTTGATGTATTAAGTATTGAAAAACCAATCAAGGAGGAGTAGAAAACGCCGTACTCACTTGAGTACGGCGTTTATTGGGCTATCAAAAAGATATTTCTGACTGTATTTTACCTAATGAGGTATAGTGATACACTTTCCAAAGTTTATTTTTCAATATTTTTTCTGTCAGTTTTTCGACGTATTCGTTTTTGATTTTGGTTGCTGGTTTAAACAATATACAGATATTGTCTTGATTGCCTACAAGACCAATTTTTTCTAATCGAACAAAGTTTATATTATGTTGTGCAATATATATCTGTCCATAGGCGGCAATATCAACTCCAAGTTTGATAGTTCGCTTGGTTATATCAATTGGTAAGGTGTGTGCAGGACCCCAAAGTCTACAGTGGGGAAGTAAAAGAGCTATTTTTTGCATTTCTTCATCCTTTTTACAATTTATTTAAACATACAATACTATACTAAAAACTGCAATCCTTGTTGAGGTTAATGCCTAGTATTATAAAATTACCGCCTCCAAGCAAGGAAGCGGTAATTAGTTTCAAGCAATAAAATTGTTAGGTTTGCCAACATCTATAATCAGAATTGGAAACTGAAGTTTGTTATCAAAGTATTTCTGATGTACAAACACAGATATATCATCTGATATTCGTATTCTATCCCCAGTATTCACCGGTTCTGGAAATTGAATTGGTGAATCTCCTTGTATTTCCTCATTTTCCCACATCAGCCAATATGTATTGACGGGTGACACTTCGGCCAGTTCCCGATGGTATAGTTTTTTTGGGGTCATTGCTTTTTCCTTTTTGAACTGTTCTTGAAAAAGATACAACATCCTATTGCAAAATACAAGTATATCTAGTACTATATGCGCCAATATGAAAACAGAATCAGAAATTAACGAAAAGTTCTCAGTAATTGAAACTGGTGGAAAGCAATACATGGTTTCTACTGGTGACATTATTGATGTTGAGCTTCTTGGTGAGCACGAAGAAGGAGCAAAAATTGAGTTCGACAAAGTACTCATGACTGACTCTAAAATCGGTACTCCATATGTAGATGGTGCAAAAGTAACAGCGACATTTAAGGAAACTAAGAAAGGAAAGAAAATTTCAATCCTACGATACAAAGCAAAAAGTAACCGAGACCGAAAGTTGGGACACCGACAGAAGTACTCACG
>CAZQWL010000041.1:0-6102 GCA_964597225.1 uncultured Candidatus Saccharibacteria bacterium
TGGGGCGTATTTCTGAAAAGCCGCCCCACGGCTTTTCAGCCCGACAATTACTCTTAGTTATCATAAATAATACTTTCTTTCTCTTAGTTTCTTTCATTTCAGGTTATTTTACTTATTTTATATAACTATACCACTGTTCAAAATGTGGTATATGTTGCTAATTTGCGTGCTTTCTGTAGGATTAACACACAAATATAAAAATTATGGGTGAACGTGGTAGAGAATTATTAATACTGATTACAGGAGACATCGTATGTTTCGTGACGTCTTTATATATAATGCTCAGCATTCGATATGTAGCAGTGCCAAGCAAGGAGTTGTTGGAGGCTCATATAGGACCTTTTCTGATTCTTGCAGGAGTTTGGTTGTTTATCTTCTATATCGCAGGATTGTACGACAAACATACTGTTTTCTTGAAAAGCCTATTGTTTAGTCGAATCCTCAACACACAGTTCGTGAATATGTTGGTAGCGTCGCTTCTCTTCTTTATCTTACCGTTTGGTATTGCACCAAAGGTAAATTTAGTCATCTATCTCGTTATTTCAGTTGTGCTTATTACTGTATGGAGATTAAAGTTGTTTAATTATTTTTCACCAAAACATAGACATAAAGCAATTTTAATTGCTGATGGGCAAGAGGCAGTGGAACTTGTGGATGAGGTGAACAATAACGACAGGTACAATTACTCCTTTGTACGCCTTATAGATAATCAGACTGCGCGTAAGACAAAGGATTTTGAGAGTAAGTTACTGGGACTGGTTGACAAAGAAAATATTTCAATTATCGTCGCCAACCCAACGGGTGAACACATGGAGCGCATGATGCCTATAGTATTTGATTTGGCTTTTTTAAAATTTGAATTAACATTTCTTGATTTTTATAAAGTATATGAAGACACATTCGACAGAGTACCTTTGTCAGCGTTGCGGTACGATTGGTTTATTCATCATGTATCTCAGTCAAAAAGTTTAGTGTATGACACAGCAAAGAGGATGTTTGATGTAATCGGAAGTCTTGTCATTCTTGTCATTCTAGGAATTCTTCTTCCCTTTATTGCTGCAGCTATGCGTATTGAGGGCGAAGGTCCAATTTTTATTGCTCAAGATAGAATTGGAAAGCAAAATAAACCAGTGAAGGCCTATAAAATTCGTACAATGACCGCCAACGATGCGGGAAGTGATACATGGCTGCAAGAAGATGAAAAAAAGAAGAATATCATCACTAAAGTTGGATCAGTATTACGTAAAGCAAGTATTGATGAGCTCCCACAATGTATCAATATCTTAAAGGGTGAGCTGTCGCTAATAGGTCCGCGTAATGATATTACTGGGTTGGGGCATCGCCTTGCAGAAGAAATCCCTTATTACAATATTCGTAATTTTATTAAACCAGGAGTTACTGGGTGGGCGCAGACACATCAGTATTATATGGAAGATAATATTAGTCCGCAGTCACTGGAGGAGTCCCGAGTACGCCTTGCATATGATTTGTTTTACGTAAAAAATCGTTCTGTTTTGCTTGATATAGAGATTACCCTTCGCACAATCAAGACACTACTCTCACGTTTCGGCATTACTGTCAGATTACCAAGATAGCAGTTGTAACCATGGTAGAATTGTTGTCGTTATAGAATATATTATGGAACAAAAAACTATTTTTATCGTTGGTGGGGCTGGATACGTTGGTGAGATGCTTTGTGAACAGTACGCAAAGCGAGATGATGTGAAAGAAATTGTAACGATAGACAAGGAACCTCAATCTGAATATTCGCAAAAGCTCCCAAAGTTGACGTACATACAACATAATATGGCAGATGATGGGTGGCAAAAAATTGTTGCAGAACATGCGCCAGATACGGTTGTCCATACTGCTTGGCAGATTCGCGCGATGTATGGAGAGTCAAAAGAACAGTGGCGGTGGAATGTTGAAGGCTCCGATAAGGTGTTTGATTTTGCGTTTGATAATCATTTCGTACAGAAGTTGATTTATTTCTCTACTGCATCGTCTTACTCTGCGCGTAAAGATAATCGTTTTGAACATCTCTTTACAGAAGATGAAGGGTTCCGTGATGATGACTATATATACGCACACGAAAAGAAGACTGTAGAGGAACACTTGGAGAAAAAATATAAAGAACAAAAAGAAATCGGTGGACACGTGCCTCAGGTATTTATCGTGCGTCCTGCAGCACTTACAGGGCCACGAGGACGATACATGCGAATTCGATTTGGCTTGCAGTCCGCCTTGCAAGGGAATTTGAAGGGAGGTATCGTAAATAGAATTATTACGACACTCACTACCTTTGTCCCTGCTACGAAAGGATGGGTACGACAATTTATCCACGAAGATGATGTGACTGACATTATGATGAAGTTCACTTTTGGTGACCTTGAGAGTCCATATGAAGCGTATAACATTACTCCGGTAAGTGATGCGGTGTATGCTCCAGACATGGCAGAGGCGGTAGGGAAGAAAATCCTCCCAATTACACCAACAATGGCACGATTTGCTTTTTGGTTGTTCTGGCATACAACACGCGGACGAATTCCTACCTGTCCTGGCTCATGGCGATTTTATTCGTATCCTGTAGTGATGAGTGGAGAGAAACTGAAGAAAGTGTATGAATGCAAGTATTCCAGCAAAGATGCCTTTACATATACTGACGGAAGATATGAAGACTGGGTTCCTGAAGATGAGAAGAAATCAAAACCAGTTGGGTAACGAAGATGGTGCAGAAAAGAGACGGTTCCTTAAGGAACCGTCTCTTTTCTGCTATACTCTGCCCATGATTATCGACGGGAAAGCTATCGCGAAAGATATATATAGAGAGATTGCCAATCAGGTGACTCACGCCCCTCAGACGCCACATCTGACGGTGTTTACCTGTTCACCAAACTTTGAAACACAGAAGTATCTCCATCTAAAAAAAAGGAAAGCAGCAGAGGTGGGTATCGATGTGAATATTATTGAACTTCCCGAGACACTTACTACACACGAGGTAGTGTTGTCTGTTGCGCATGCGTGTATGCAGACTGACGGTATTATTATGCAATTGCCATTACCAGAGCATATTGATACAGAAGCTGTGATCGATGCGATACCGAAGAAATATGATGTAGACGGAATGCATTATGACGGTACCGCAGACACCTTTATGTCGCCTGTGGTTGCGGCGATTGCAGAGATTGCACAGCGACAGGATGTACTTTTTGCATCACAAAAAGTAGTGGTCGTAGGACACGGTAAGCTTGTAGGGGCTCCCGCAGCTGCATGGGCGCGCAACCAAGGAGCTCGAGTGACTGTGCTTACCGCACAGTCAAAGGGCGAGGATTCGGCGGAAGCATACGCTTCTGCTGATATCCTCATCTTGGGTGCTGGTGTGCCTGGCTTAGTACAACCGTCTATGATTAAAGAAGGAGTAATTATATTTGATGCAGGAACTTCAGAAGATAGTGGGGAACTTAAAGGAGACGCACATCCAGGCTGTGTAAAAAAAGCATCTTTGATGACACCAGTGCCAGGGGGTATTGGTCCTATTACCATCGCAGCATTGTTGCGCAATGTCGTAGCAACGGTTATACACTAAAGTGCCCAAAGAGGTAGAGTGCAACAAGTGCGTAGAAATGATATAAATGTACCCATAGAATATGTCTAATAATAATTTGAAAAAGGAGGGAAAGGAAAAAGGGACAGATGAGAATCGTTTTATCCAACGCTTTCGAGCGGTAGCAGTATTAGCAGTTATAGGACTTGTCGGATTTTTTGTATACAGCAATTCAGTTACTGATGGTGCGAAATACCCATTCAAGCTTGGTTTGGACCTTGCAGGAGGCTCACACCTTGTTTATGAAGCAGATGTGTCAAAGATTGCTCCAGAAGAAGTGGGGGACTTAATGAATGTATTGCGTGACGTAATTGAGCGTCGAGTAAATATTTTTGGAGTCTCAGAGCCGATTGTGCAGGTAGAGCGAAGTAGTTTTGTCTCAGAAAATACTGTTGAGCGTCTGGTAATAGAACTTCCTGGGGTGACCGATGTAGCTACAGCAGTAGAAGAAATAGGGAAAACACCACTTCTGGAATTCAAACTTATCGACAGAAACTCTCTTGAGGTAAACGTTGGTACTACAACAAATGCGTCAGGCACAATTGTTGCAGATATTCCAGAGGACTTTGATCCGTTTATTGACACAGGTCTAACAGGAAGGTATCTAAGTGGAGCATCTCTAGAGTTTGCAGGGGGGTCAGGCGGACAGCTTTCTAATGAGCCAATTGTATCGATTGTCTTTAATGCAGAAGGTGCAGAATTATTTGAAGCTATTACTCGAGAAAATGTGGGAGAGAATCTCGCTATTTTCCTTGATGGAGAAATGATTTCATCACCACGGCTCAATGAAGTGATTGTTGGAGGGCGTGCGGTTATCTCGGGAGGTTTCGACCCTGAAGAAGCTCGTGCACTTGCACAAAACCTAAACTTCGGAGCGCTGCCGGTACCTATTGAGCTGGTAAGTACACAGACTGTAGGCGCATCGCTCGGAGAAGAGGTGCTCAACAAAGGAATGAAAGCAGGAGTGGTCGGTTTGTCACTGGTCATCCTCTTTATGCTCCTTTGGTATCGTCTGCCTGGCTTGGTTGCAGGAATGTCGCTCATTGGATATGTACTCATGATGCTTGCGTTGTTTAAACTTATCCCTGTGACACTTACTGCTGCAGGCCTCGCAGGTTTAGTTCTTTCTCTTGGTATGGCGGTAGATGCGAATGTATTGGTGTTTGAACGAATGAAAGAAGAATATCGTGGAGGGAAGAATAGTCATGAAGCAGCTCGGGTTGGGTTCAAACGGGCCTGGAGCGCAATTCGAGATGGAAACATCACAAGTCTTCTTTCTGCTGTGATTTTATTCTGGTTTGGTACGTCACTTGTAAAAGGATTTGCATTGGTGTTTGGACTGGGAGTAGTTGTGTCGATGGTATCAGCATTATTAGTGACACGAACACTCCTTTTGTCACTACCAGAATCACACATCTCAAAAAATACTTTTTTGTCGAAGCTTTATAATTCAGGATTAAAGAAAAACTAATATGCCATTTATCAAATATAGAAAAGTCTTCTTGAGTATTGCGGCTGTAGTTGTACTTGGATCGATTGCGATTATTGCGACACTTGGACTGAACCTAGGTATCGACTTTACCGGAGGTTCACTTATGGAAGTGTCATATCAACAGCGACCGGATAAGGTGGAATTGAGTCAGAATCTTGATACCAAAGGACTTGGAGCATATTCACTTCGTGAGACTCTTGATGAGGAGGGCCGTGATGGATACATCCTTCGCACTCGCGATCTGTCAGAAACAGAACGAATCGACATTGAAAGTGTATTACTTGCAGTAGGGGAAGATGCAACTGTTACTCGCTTCACCTCCATTGGGCCAGTTATTGGTCAGGAACTTAAGGACAAGGCCGTATGGGCTATTGTCGCAGTGAGTTTAGTTATTATTCTCTATGTTGCCTTCGCCTTCTCTGGAGTGTCTTATCCAGTTGGGTCTTGGCTGTACGGAGGGATTACTATTCTGGCACTTCTGCACGATGTACTGATTCCAACTGCTGTCATGGCGTTGTTGGGGTACTTCATGGGAGCTGAGGCGGATGTGCTCTTCATAATGGCACTACTAGCAGTGCTTGGCTATTCGGTAAACGACACGATTGTAGTGTTTGACCGCGTTCGAGAAAATCTAGTTCAATGGCGAACTGAGAAAAAAGTAAAGGTAATCAGTACTGACGGAGTGGAGCGAGAAGATATTCAGTACACACTTCAAAAACCCTTTGCAGAGATTGTAGGTATCTCAGTATCACAGACACTTATACGTTCAATCAATACTTCTGTTACAACACTCATAGCACTAACCACCCTTTACTTTATTGGAGGAGAAGTAACACAAACATTCTCACTTATTTTGATTGTAGGAGTAATTGCCGGTACGTATTCGTCTATCTGTATTGCAAACCCATTGCTGGTGTATGTTGCGGAGCGGAAAAGCAGGAAGACTGAAGTAGAAAAATAGATATGGTAATTGGAATCACTGGTACCGACGGAGCTGGAAAAGGTG
>CAZQWL010000042.1:0-5851 GCA_964597225.1 uncultured Candidatus Saccharibacteria bacterium
ATTTAAATCACAAACCTCCCTTTCTTGTAGATAACCTTTGTAGAACCATCATAGAATGTTGCTGTCACTGTCCTGTCTGTTGTTGAGATGATGTCTGAGTGGATGACTGAATCATTGAATCCAAGTTTGTCCCAGTCCTTCTTTTTCCACTCAGGGTCTGCTTTACCTTTGTAACATTCGTGAAAAGATGCACCTATTGCAATATGGGTGTTTCCAAATGTACCTCCGGTATTTTCATCGTAGAGTATTTCTGCCATGAATTTATCAATTCGAGAAAGTCGCTCGTCGGTGAGTGAAAACTCACCGAGTTTGTTTCCACCGGGTACTTCTAACATACTTTTAAGTAAGGCGTGATTCTTGGTCGCCTTGGACTTTACAACCTTTCCTTTCTCAAACCAAAGCTCAATACCTTCAATTTTTTTACCATATCTATAGTGTGGTTGGTTTAGTCGAGCCCACCCATCAACCTCTTGCCATGTTGGCGAGGTGAATACTTCGTATGAAGGGATATTGTTTCCTCCACCGGCAGCCCACTTTCTATTCTTTCCGATGCCGAGAGTGAGATCCATATCTTCACCGACTACGTGAAGGGATTTAATTTTCATGTCAGTGAGTTTTTTGGCTGTACTTTGTACAGTGTTATTTATCTTCTCCCATTGTGCTACCGGATTTTTCTTGTCGAGGTAACATGCCTTTATTATTTGATTCCAGTATTGTCGAAGACTCAAACCTGCTTCTTTAGCATTTGCATCAGTACCATACAGCACGATGGTCCAATTAAGTTTTCCATCGTCAATCTTCTTTCGCTTGCAGGCGACTGCTTTTTTTTGTGCTTGGGTGTGTCGAAGTATCTTACTTGAATCTATTTGTTTTAGTCCATGTGGATACGTTTCAGCAAGGACGTGAATAACACAGTCAATTTGATCTACCGTTCCTTTTTTGTGGGTAAGTGCACAAAAATCAAGTTGTGCATCTGATGCATGCTCATAAAAATCTTTCTCTAAGTTGTATTTTTCGTATGAACTAGGGGTAATGGTCCCTAGGGGGTTGTAACCTTTTTTAAGAATTGCACGCTGTAGATAGAAATATAGTGGTTTGGCGGCCTCAGGCACAATAAACTGAACGACACTACCCTTCTTGGGTTTTGATCCGTCTCTGTTACGTAGACCAAAACCCACGATAAGTTCAGCGTATTTTTCTAAGATTGTATCTGAAGGTGTGTAGCTTTGTTTCATATGCGTATGTTATTTGTGTGGATAGTATAGCAAATAAAAGACCGCTGCCGTAGACAGCAGTCTTTTATTGTGATTATTCCGTCTCTTCTTCCGGAACTTCCCCTTTAGAAAGTAGTGTATCAATTCTGTTGATGTCTCGCGGGAAGAGTGTTGCTTCTTTTACATTCTTCACCCCACAAAACTTTGCCGTAAGTCGCTCAAGTCCCATTCCCCATCCTCCATGTGGAGGTATTCCATATTTGAATGCTTGTAGGTAAAACGCAAAGTCTTCAGGCTCCATCCCTTTGCCTTTAATTTTTTCCTTGAGTATCTCTAAGTCGTGGATACGTTGTCCACCGGTGGTTATTTCTACACCTCGGAACAGAAGGTCAAAACTCTTGGTAAACCCTTCATCATTCTCGTCTTCATACGTATAGAACGGACGCTTTGATACTGGATAGTGTGTGATGAAGATAAAGTCAGAATGCAGATTTTCTTTTGCATATTCACACAACCATCGTTCGTCTTCTGGCTCAAGGTCATTTTCACTTGTCTTGTCTATCCCAGTTTCTTTCAAAATGAGTTCTTGTGCCTCACGAAGCTTCATAAATGGCATGATATCTCCTTCGGGAATCAGTGGTAATTCCATACCAAGAGCTTCTAGTTCTTTTGAAGCATTTTCTTTCAAGTGTGCGACAAGATACTTCATCAAACCGGTTTCCATTTTCATAATGTCAGTATGATCGGTGATGAATCCCATTTCCATATCTAATGATGTGTATTCGCTCAGGTGACGACTGGTTGCGCTTTTTTCAGCACGAAATGCTGTTGCAAGTGAAAAAACACGCTCAAAGACACCTACAAGCACTTCTTTGTATAACTGTGGGCTAGTTGCAAGATATGCAGTTCGGTCTTTAAAGTACTCTACCTTGAATACTTCGGCTCCACCCTCCGCATCACCTCCTACAAGCTTCGGTGCTTGAAACTCAGTAAATCCTTCATTCCGAAGAAATTCACTATATGCTCGTACAATCTCTGCCTGTATCTTGAATATTGCCTGTTCACGCTCGCGCCGGAGTGTCAGTGGTCGATTATCCAGGATAGTATCAATGGTGAGCTCAGCGTCCATATCAAATGGTAATCCTTCAGCTGTATTGAGTACAGTGATACCGGTAATCTCAAGCTCAATATCACCATTTTGTACGCCCGCTTTCACCATTTTTTCTGGTCGCTTATTTACGACGCCAGTTATTGCTACTGAATATTCATTACCAAGCTCTTTTGCTACCTCAAGCACATCAGGCTTGCCAAAAACAACTCCTTGTACCTTGCCAGTGTAGTCACGAAAATCAAAGAAAGCCATCTTCCCTTGCTGCCGTGCAACATCAACAATAGCGTTGATGGTAACTTCTTTCCCCTCTTCTGCGCATAAAGCGCTAATAAGTGTTCGTTCCATAAATAAGTGTGAGCAAGAACATAAAATCGTCCCTGCAAATGTATTAGTGTTCTAATATATCTGCAGGGACGATTGCAATCAAAGATTACTGTCGCGGTGCCACCCTACTTCCCCAGCACCACTTTTCCAAACTGCGTTTGGAAAAGTGGTGCTGGGCTTGTTTCTTCATCCTCTTACCTCCACAGTGTCAGCTGCTTCACTGGTTATACAAAAATAGTACGCCTGAACGTACAATTTGTCAAAGGTCTTAACCATCTTTGTGGGCGTAGCGAAACAGTCCAGACTGTATTTTTTTATATAGTTATTCCGATTGAATTTCGTACCTTCTGAAGTGTTTCACTTGAGACCTCCTTTGCCTTCTTTGCTCCGGCGTCAAGTACTTGTCGTATTTGTTCATCGGTAATAGAGTCACGTTTTTCACGCATTGGTGCAATAAAAGACTCTAAGTCCTCAAGTAGAATTTTCTTTAAGTCGCCATAACGTCCTTCGTTTTCTTTGTAGACTGACTCAAGTTCTCCCTCTGTCTTAAGAAGTCGGTGAATTGCATACACATTTTTTGGTCTTCCACCTTCAGAGTCAGTGACAATACCCATGACAGACTTCTTTAGTTCTTCGTGAGTACCAAATAGTGGAATGGTATTTCCATAACTCTTACTCATTTTTGCTCCATCAGTACCAGGGACTATTCCTACTTCAGCAAAGATTTTTTCTTTTGGCTCCTTGAGAATATCACCATAGGCTCGATTAAATTTCCCTACCGCTTCGCGTGTGTACTCTAGGTGTTGTCGCTGATCTTCACCAACAGGTACAATATCTGTATCATAGAGAATGATGTCAGACGCCATAAGCATTGGGTACGTAAAGAGCCCCGCGTTTGCCTCTTTACCTTTATTTATCTTGTCTTTGTATGAATGAGCTTGCATAAGGAATGGTACTGTCACCATACAGTTAAGTATCCATGCCATTTCAGTATGATCCTGATTGTCAGATTGTCTAAAGAGGATTGCTTTCTTAGTGTCAAATCCACACGCCAAATAGTCACGAACAACGTTGTATATGTTTGTTCGTAATGCCTCAGGGTCGCGGAGTGTCGTTAGAGCGTGGTAGTCAGCAACCATAAGAATGCTGTCATGCTCTTCATACATATCTAAAAATGGTTTCAATGCACCGAAATAATTTCCTATATGTAGATCACCGGATGATTGGATGCCTGTGAACAGTCTTTTTTTCATGACTGTAGTGTATCAAATGTGGTTCCTTTAGGAAAGAAAATAACCTGCTGGTTTTTTATAAATGTATAGGAAATGTGACTGTAAACGTTGTGCCGGTATCAATACCCTCTGAGGTTGCAGATACCTCACCACCCATATTTTTTGCTAACGTACGTGCTGTATATAACTCAAGTCCAGTATATGTATCTGATACCGGTATATCCGCATGAGCTTGATGATACTTATCGAACAGATTGTGTAATTCTTCTGGTTTATAACCTCTTCCTGCATCTTTTATGTTAATTTGTATGGTTTCGTCAGTGTCAGATACAAAAACTGATACCATGCCTTGTTGTGTGACCGCAAGCGCGTTTTCTAAAAGTCCTGTAAGTATCTGTTTTGTTTTGTTTGAGTCAGCATGAATGATACCTTTGTGGTCTACATCGGATTTAAATCTAAGACTAATACCAGATTGCATGGCTGTTCTGCGGTATGTATCGACCAAATCTTCAGACATGGTTTTAATATTAAAGTCTGACATTTTGTATGGAAGACTATCATTTATAATTTTTGATACGGTGAGATGTTTTTCCAGTGATTGTGAAAGTCTCTTTATGTCCGTGGTGATGCTTTGTAACACTGGCTGAAATCTAGGTGGTACTTTACCAAATGTACCTTGCATGATACTTCGTATATCCCTTTTCAAACTTTGTACAGGTCCTCTAAAATTACTCGTTGCAACATCAATAAATTCTTCTTTAACCACATTGATATTTTTTGTTTTTTGCTTCAGTTGCTTAATTTGTTCAGTTTGTTTTTCAATAAGATTATACATTTTTCCATACACTGAAGTGATTTGATGGAATATGTAAATTAGAAAGGCGCTTGTCGTGAGTAAAATAATAGCTGCAATCAAAATATTTTGTGTAGTGCGTGAAAGTACAAAGATGATGGTAAATGCACCAAAAAGCCACACAATATACGACACGAACAAGTAGAACTTCATTACATAAATAATAACACCTAACCCAACGTTTTTTACGGGCTATGTTGAAAGTTATAAGTATTACTTTAAGTAAAATACAGAATTATTATTGGTGCAATTAACCAGTAGAAAAAGGATTGTGAAGATGCGAAGAGATAATTGATTGGTGAACCAGGTGTAATGAGTTCTGTAACGGGTAGTGCATGATAACTGTACGCCATAACAAGGACTGTGCCCGCTGTTGTAAGTAAAACCTTCTTCCAAAATCCTTCAAAAGACCCTTCATCATATTCACGTGGGAGTATTCTCGAAAAAAGTAATGTCGCTATAAATGTAAAAACTGCAAAAACAATAAGCATTAAAACAGATTCCGACTTCGCGGTACTAGCACTACCAAGAATGGCATCATAGTACGGGAATTGGATAGAAATGAGTAAGGCAAGATACAAACCAAGAATTACATTCGTAACTGTCTGTCTCCCTTTTCGTAAGGCCAGAAACATAAAAATTCCAAACACCACAATCATAAACAATGATTCCTGCAAAAAACTCAAAATAGTCGCTGTATCCATGTTGTCATTATAGGCTCTTTTGTATTGTTCTGTTGCTGTGGTGTGGGATAACTACATGTAATCAATAGCATACTTTGTCGCGGTTTGGAGGTGTTTGAAGCGAGTGTTCATTAGTTTTGTTCCGCCGAACCATCTTGTGACGCAGATGATACAGTCGGTTATGTTTTCTTTTTGCATTACTCGGAGTATGACCATGCCGGCACCTGTTTCTCCGTCGTCGTTCTTTGTTTCGTATACAGCTCCTTCGTGTGTGATGCGGGCTGCCCAGGAGTTGTGGGTGGCTTTAGCGTATTTCTTTTTGCTTTTGAGTGTTTTAAGGAACTCCTTTATAGCCTCCTTACCTTTTACGTTTCCAATACTGACACTGTACCGACTACCCCGATCTTCGATTATTTTTTCATACAGAAGAAAAA
>CAZQWL010000043.1:0-5839 GCA_964597225.1 uncultured Candidatus Saccharibacteria bacterium
CCACTCAGCCACCTCTCCAGTACGCGATATAATACCGTATTAAATACTATGAGTAAAAGAAAAACTGCTATACTACACAGATGACAGGTCGTATTTATTTTATTTTAGGGATGACGTTTATCACAGGCATGTTTACTGGGGCGTATCTGTACGTTACGTCGTTTGCTCCTGACTACCAGAAAGATGATATTGAAGAGGTGTCTGAAATTGAGTTTAGACTACAAGGAGAAGTGTATGGTGGATGTCAGAGGACTGGTTCATGTAGTTCGTTCACGCTTGAAAACAACAGGAGGTATGTGTTTGAAACTCCAGCAGGAAGAATGGGTGGTGAAGATAGTAAAGTAAAAGGAAAACTTGATAAGAATATGCATGAAGATTTGTTACTTGTTGTGGAATCAGTAAGATGGGACAGTCTGATTGTGCGTAGCGAGAAAACCTGCTCATCCTATATTGATGGTAATGATTATCGGTATTTACTTACATATCAAGGTGAGCAAATTTCTCTAGATACCTGTGGTACTGTCTTTGGAAGTTCTGATGCTGCAAAATCTTTTGCTCAACTGTGGGAATCTTTGGAAAATCCTACCTCAGTAAATGGTTCGGATTCTTCCTTCGAAGACATGTTACATGAACGTTTCAGAGGAAGTGAATAGGAAGGGTGTATTTTACTGGGTACGTACAAGAGGCCATTTGTCCTCATGAAAGTATTCTAAAAATGGGTAGCTGAAGCGGATGGATGGTTTTAAGAGTTACAATCATTCACAATAAATCAATGTGATATCCCACACGTAGAAAGAACGAAGGGTTTTGCCCTTCGTTCTTTCTGTTATGATAGTTAGAATGAAATTCCTTGTAGCGTTATTATTATTTTTTACTTCTGCCACTGCTTCACATGCTGCATTTTTGTATGAACAAGAAGTACCATCTGAAGTATTAGAACTTGAGAGTATTCAAGGTGAAACAATTTATGGGCGATTGGATAATGGCCCACATACCTTTACCTTCGCAGTGACGGAAGACACACAACTGTCTGTACAAGTATCAATGAAGCCTGGAACAAAGAAAGATGACGTGTCTCTTATTTTGGTAAAAGAAGAGACACGTGGTGTGTCTGAAGTAGGAAGGGTAGACGCAAAGAAAGTCTCCTGGAAAAAGAAATATAGTATATGGAAAGCGACGAGCTTTCTTTTTGGAGAAAAGATAGAATACTCACTTGATCCCGGCATATACAAATTAGAAGTAAGTTCTCCGGAAAACAACAAAGGATATCGTTTGGAGCTGGGCAAAGGTGATGGTTCACTGTATAAAGAATTATTTATTGTTCGGAATGTGTTTGATATAGGGAAGTGGGGGGTTATTTTCTCGCCGTTGTTTTTTGTCCCGATTCTTCTGATTGTGGGTATAGTTATTCATCGTAAGCGTAAAAGATATGTTTCTTAAATTTTTAGTCTTCATTATTTTTGCAGCTGCATTTAGCTATTTTGCTATTGAAAGCATTACAGGTGAATATCCAGACGTACCATACCTAAGTTTTATATAATATGAGTCAATGGTTTGTATATATGCTTAGATGTGCCGATAATTCACTTTATACAGGTATTACCACTGATGTATCGCGAAGGGTAGATGAGCACAACGGCTTATCCAAGATCGCAGGCGCCAAGTGCACTCGCGCAAGGCGCCCTGTGAGTCTAGTGTATAGTGAAAAATGTGAAAATAGGAGTGGCGCTGGGAAGCGGGAATGGGAGATAAAGAAACTCCCAAGAGTGCAAAAATTAATTCTTATTGAAAAATAGCATTACAGGAAATGTCGGATGCCACTTGTTGTGGAATACTCGGTAAAAATACTAGACAAAACCTTTTTAACTGGTATTCTAGTGGCATATTTGAGCCTCGCTCGAAGCGGGGTATTTTTTGTCCAGTGATTTTCTCAAGGAGAGAAAAAATCGGGACATTAATTCGCAATAGTTAAGTAAATTAAGGAACGTAGTGACTATAATTTTCTTATGTCAGAATCTGTTCTGTTCTTGGGCAGATTCTGACCGCTTACCTATTGCTTATTTAATTCTAAATTTATCATTATTTAATTCACACATATTATGAGCCAAGAGATTCGAAATATTGCAATTATTGCACACGTAGACCATGGTAAGACAACGTTAACTGACGGGCTGATGGAGTTTACTGGCGACCGAGAGGGGGACGCATCAATGGATAATAATGCTATTGAGCTTGAGCGAGGTATCACTATCTACGCGAAGAATACTTCAGTGACGTACAAAGATACGAAGATAAACATCGTTGATACTCCAGGACACGCCGATTTCGGTTCTGAGGTGGAGCGAGTGTTACGAAGTATCGACTCCGTTCTCTTGGTGGTGGATGCACAGGAAGGTCCTATGCCACAGACACGTTTCGTGCTGAAGAAGTCTCTGGAGCTAGGTCTTAAGCCTATTGTGGTTATTAACAAGATTGATAAGCCAGCGGCTGATCCTGATAAGTGTGAAGAACAGGTTCTAGAACTCTTTATGGAACTTGGTGCAAATGACGAACAGTGTGATTTTGAAGTAGTGTACGCAGTTGGACGAGATGGACTTGCAAAGAAAAATATGGATGACGAAATGAAAGATTTGTCACCAGTACTTGATTGTATTCTTGAGACTGTGCCAGCTGCGAAGGGGTATGAAGAAGGTCAGACGCTACGCGCACAGGTATTTAACCTCGGGTACGATAATTTCCTTGGGCGACTTGCGATAGCTCGTATTTATGAAGGTAAGCTTGCAAAAGGACAGCAAATCTTCATTGCTCATGAAGGGCAGGATATAAAGAAAGGGAAGATTGTGAAGATGTCTGGATACAAAGGTGTTGCTCAGGTAGAGCTTGAAGAAGCATTTGCAGGAGATATTGTGCTTATCGCTGGTTTAGACGATATTAATATTGGTGAGACACTTTCAGACTCTGAGGATGTTGAGCCATTGGCTGCTATTAAGGTAGATGAGCCAACTATTGAAATGCAATTCTTAGTAAACTCATCACCATTTGCAGGGCGAGAAGGAAAGTATGTTACCTCGAGACAAATTGCGGAGCGACTTGAAAAGGAGCTGGAAATCAACGTGGGACTTAAGGTGGAGTTCTCAGGTGATGTCATGAAAGTTCGTGGACGCGGTGAAATGCATATCTCGGTACTGCTTGAAAACATGCGAAGAGAGGGGTATGAACTTTCTGTCTCACAGCCACAAGTAATTATTAAAGAAGTTGATGGCGTAAAGTCAGAACCGTTTGAGGAAGTGACAGTCGACATACCTGATGAGTTCCAGGGTGCAGTCATTGAACGTCTATCAAACCGAGGGTTTATCATGCAGGACTTAGTGTCTGATGGGAATCAAGCTCGTCTTATCTTCGAAGGTCCAACACGAGGTATCCTAGGATACAAGAACCAGTTTGTGGTGGACACTAAGGGTGAAGGAATTCTTTCTTCACAGGTAATCGGCTTCAAGCCATACGCAGGGGAGATTAAGAAACGACAAGTTGGCTCAATGATTTCAATGGCACAAGGGAAAACTCTTGGCTTCTCACTTGGAAATCTCCAGACACGAGGAGAGTTGTACATTGGAGCTGGAACTGAAGTGTACGAAGGTATGGTTATTGGAAACACCTCAAAGGGCGAAGAAATGATGGTAAACCCAACCAAAGGAAAGCAACTTACCAACATGCGTTCTTCGGGAACCGACGAAGCAATTAAGCTTACCCCACCAAAAATTCTCTCAATTGAAATTGGACTAGAAATTATGGCGGACGATGAATACTTGGAAGTTTGTCCAGAGTCAGTTAGATTACGTAAACAACAACTCAAAGAGAGTGATAGAAAGAAGAAGTAATCTACACGTATACAATACAAAAACAGTACCTCAGGTACTGTTTTTGTATTGACGTATATATCTGTAAATGGTTTACTGGTAGTAAGTAATGAACACGGTCCCGCACAGCCGTCCACCACTCACATAAAGAGTCGGTCGGGCGGCTCTTTTTATTATATTCGCCAATTTTTTTAAGTAACGTATACTATATGAAAGTTAATGGATAACTGGATTTGGTATGAATAAAATTTTAATTGGAATTATAGTATTGTTGATTATTGGTGGAGGGGTGTTTATCTTTATGCAAGATAACAGTACTTCGTATGATGGGCTGCCTCCCGTAGATGAGGGTACGCAAAGTGGTGAAGAGATGATACCAGTAGAGCCAGATGGAGGTATTGGTGATGGCGCTGACTCACTAGAAGACCTGCTTGAAGCACAGGGTGAGACACAGGAGGTTATTGGGAAGTCTGTAGAAGGGCGTGACATTGTTGCGTATCACTTTGGTACTGGCGAGAAAGAAGTATTGTTTGTAGGAGGTGTCCATGGTGGGTATTCTTGGAATACAGCATTAGTGGCACAGCAGGCACAGGCATACTTCACTGGAAATGTAGATGAAACAGTTCCTGAAGATGTGAAGGTGACTATTATCCCACTTCTAAACCCAGATGGGCTTGCGAAAGTGGTAGACATCGATACAAACGAGAGTTTTGCAGGAAGCGATATTACCGCGACAGAGCAAGAGAAAGTAGTGGCACGATTTAACGCACACAAGGTAGATCTCAATCGAAACTTTGACTGTCAGTGGCAAGAAGAAGGTGTATGGAAGTCACAGAAGGTCAGTGGAGGATCACAAGCATTTTCAGAGCCTGAAAGTCAAGCACTGAAGGCATATGTTGAACGTAACACTCCAGAGGCAGTGGTGGTATGGTATTCATCAGCAGGAGGAGTATACGCCTCACAGTGCGGAGATACGACTCTTCCAGAGACGCTTGAACTGACGAATATCTACGCAAAAGCATCTGGATACACCGCACATAAAGAATTCGACTTCTATGAAGTAACGGGTGATATGGTGAACTGGCTGGCAAAGAAAAATATCCCTGCAATAAGTGTACTTCTAACTGACAAAAACAGCACCGAATGGACAAAGAACAAAAAGGGAATTGAAGCAGTACTTAAATACGTTACACAATAATGACTAAGCTCACCTTTTTGAAGATACTTACTATGGGTATCTTCCCGGCGCTGATTGTTGGTGGTTTTGCATTGTACTTTATGCTTCCTGCGCCAGAAGAAGAAGAAGCTCAGCAACCTATGATAGTTCAAGATTCTGTAATTGAAGAAATCCCTCTTAGAGAAACAGTGGTTATTGGTAACTCTGTTGAAGGTAGAGAAATCGAGGCTGTGACTTTTGGTAAAGGTGAGATTTCCTTGTTGTTTGTTGGTGGAATACATGGTGGTTACGAGTGGAATAGTTCACTTCTTGCGTATGAAATGATTGACTACTTTACAAACAGTCCTCAATTAATACCGACTGATGTATCTATAGGTATTATCCCAGTACTTAACCCTGACGGCTTGGCAAAGGCAGTTACAAAAGAGGGTGCTTTTGGTAAAGCTGATGTTTCTAATCCTGAAAAACGAGTGGCAGAAGGGCGGTTTAATGCCAACGGGGTGGACCTTAATCGCAACTTTGATTGCAAATGGGCACCAGAAAGCACCTGGCGTGGAAAGATTGTAAGCGCAGGGTCACAGGCGTTTTCAGAGCCGGAAGCACAAGCGTTGCGTAATTACATTGGGAAGATTCGTCCAGAAGCAGTCGTCTTCTGGCACAGCAAGGCAAACAACGTCTATGCTTCTGAGTGTACCGAAGGCATTCTCCCTCGTACTCTGGATTTGATGAATGTCTATGCCGATGCTGCGGCGTATGGGAAGGTAGAAAAGTTTGATGCGTATCCAATTACCGGAGATGCAGAAGG
>CAZQWL010000044.1:0-1254 GCA_964597225.1 uncultured Candidatus Saccharibacteria bacterium
ACACTTGCGCCAGCCTCTTCAAGTACCTTCTTTAATTCTTCTGCGTCTTCTTTCTTTAGTCCTGCTTTTACGTCAGCTGGTGCTCCATCTACGAGCTCCTTAGCTTCCTTAAGTCCTAGACCACATGCTCCCTTCACTGCCTTGATGACACCAATCTTTGAAGCTCCTGCATCGGTAAGAACAACTGTGAATTCTGACTGTTCTTCCCCACCTCCTGCGTCACCTCCGGCTGGCCCTGCTACCGCAACTGCAGATGCTGATACACCGAATCGGTTTTCTAGAACTTTCACTAGTTCGTTGAGCTGTAGAACAGTCATGTTCTCAACTTCTTCTACAAGCTTCTTGAATTCCTTTGGTACTTCTACAGTTTCATCAACGTCTGTTGCCTTTTCTTCTGCAACAACTTCTTCCTTAGCTTCCTCTTTTACTTCTTCCTTTACTTCTTCAACAGCCACTTCCTCTACTACTGCCTCTTCCTTTTTAGTTTCTTCAGCCATGTTTTAGTTATTAGTTATTAGTCGTTAGTTTTTAGTGAACGCTATGCGTTCTTTTTTTCTGCGATTGCATTAATTGCAACAGTAAATCCTTGAATCGGTGAATTGATAACATTTACGAACATTCCTCGTAGCACCTGTAGAGGTGGGATTGAAGCGATTTCAGTCATCTCTTCTTTACTCTTGTATACACCCTGGAAGATTCCTCCTGCGATTGCAAGATTGTCTGCAAACTGAGAAACGTATGCCTTTACATTTTGTGCTGGCGCGATAGCGTCAGTACTGTATGCAAGTGCAATTTCTCCGTCGAGTTGCGGGACATCTCCTTCAAACGCTCCATCGAACGCCTTAGCGATAAGAGTTTTCTTTGCAACAAAGTATCCTACTCCTTCTTCTCGAAGCTTCGCTCGCATAGGAGTAGAGTCTTCTACTGCCATACCGCTGAAGTTTACGAAAACAATTGAGTCCGATTCCTTCTTGATTGTCTCAAGACGCGCAAGGATTTCAGTCTTCTTTTCTTTTGTAATTGCCATAATATAAGTTTAGAGTGAAAAGTTGAAAGTTATAAAGTACTTTATATTAAAGTGCTCCTTTACAAACTTTACACTTGTGACTTTTTGCTAATTTTCACAGGCCCAGGGAAATAATTTCCACTAGGCTACGACCATTCCATATATAAAATAGATGGACCTCGACCGGCGAAACAAACGTTTCTTTGAGATATATCCTTTTCGATACATCACCAGCTGTCATGAGCCTG
>CAZQWL010000044.1:1354-5786 GCA_964597225.1 uncultured Candidatus Saccharibacteria bacterium
AGAGGTTTTGTTTTTGTTTAGAATATATCTACATCACCTTCTCCCCTGGTCTTTTGATGGTTGCCGACACATCATATACTTCATATGGCAACAACATCAGAATACCTTTCACTGTTCTCTCAGGCAATATATCTGACACCCATGCTACAGTCTGGTCAAATACATCGCCACTTGTTACATATTCCACGTGTGCCTTTACTTGAAATCCTTCAAGGCCTTTCCAGAATGCTAGAGACACGTCAGGATTTTTCCGAATATTCTCAAGAGTCTTCCCCATGAAGTAATCTACAAGCAAAATTTTATCTTCGTACATTTTTGCCGTAGACACAGGTACCACATGCAGACATCCTGGTACTGTTGTGGCAAGGGCTTTACCATCGGCTGTCTCAAGAATCTGTACCATTTGCGGTGTTAGTTTCATGATGAATGCTTGAATTATATTTTAGTATTAGCCTTCGCAACTAACGCAAGTAAGTGCCTTCTTCCTTCCAAGCTGTTGTGCAGCATTCATACTGTGCTGATAGTACAGACTCTTTACCCCCTGCTTCCAAGCCTGCATATACAGTGCATTAATTTCTTTAATTGGCATCTCAGGAGGCACCATGATGTTTAATGACTGACCTTGATCAATGTACATTTGTCGTACACCTGCTTGTTCAATCACAACCGATTGGTCTATCTCAGGGAATGTTCTGAATACAGTCTTCTCTTCATCGGTAAGGATATCTAGATGCTGAACTGATCCATCATTATCACGAATTCCGTGCCATATATCTTTTGTATTGTGACCCTTCTCTTCTAACAACGCTTCAAGAAACGGATTCTTGATAGTCACCTTCATTTTTGCTACGTCTTTTACATAACAATTACTCCATACAGGCTCGATACCCTGTGATACTTGTCCTAAGATAAATGCTGATGAGGTATTCGGTGCTATTGCCATAAGGGTGGTATTACGTCGTCCGTAACCTTTAAGTACTTCTGGCTCACCAAGTTCTTCTGCTAGTTTCTCGGAAGCTGTATATGCTTTTTCTTTAATATTTTTAAATATTTCCACATTAAGCTTCCCTGCTTCTTCACTTTCAAATGCAAGGTTTTTAGACTGCAGAAGCGAATGCCAACCCAGCGCACCCACACCAAGAGCCCGATGTTTTTTAGCAAAGTTATATGCCCGCTCCATAAACAGAAATGCTTGTTGTTTATCTTTATGACTAGAATCACGCATTTCTTCTAACTTAGCAAGAAAATCTGTCATAACAGCATCGAGAAGCTGTACCATCACCTCAACCAAATCTGTATCTTTCCACTCATCATAGTGCATTAAGTTTAATGACGAAATACAGCACACAAACGATTCATCCTTAGTACTTGGAAGCATAATTTCACTACATACATTACTTGCGTAAATAGTATGATTATTATCTTTATATACATCGACAGTTCCTTTGTTTGCATTATCTTTAAACAAAATGTACGGGTACCCTATTTCTCCACGACGTTGAAGAACTTTCGCCCAAATAGCGCGCTTGTCATCATCTCCTTTTTGCATATCCTCCAACCATTCATCGGTTACCGTTACCGCATAGTTCATTTTTTGGATTTCATTCCCTTCTGTACCAATCTCTAAAAATTCTAATATATCCGGATGTTCAATTGGTAGATATGCAGCAAAAGTTCCGCGTCGAACTGCACCCTGTGACACCACATCAAGAATCCCTTCAAACAGCTGCATAAAGTGTGTCGGGCCAGAAGAACTTCCATTGTCAGTAATGCTCGCTCCACGACCACGAAGGTCACCAAAGTATCCAGAAGTTCCTCCTCCATATTTACTCATCATTCCTACCTCTGCTTGAGTATAGAGAATACTTGCCATATCATCAGCTAAATATGAACCAAAACAACTAATTGGCAATCCTTTACGTAGTCCAAAGTTTGACCACACAGGTGAAGCAAGAGATATCCATCCTTTTGACATGTACTCCACAAACTTATCAGCAAACCCTTCTTTTCCAAGAATTTTTTCTGCTCTTTGGGCAATGACCTGCACACGTTCTTGTGCTGTTTGATCAGGTGCAAGATACCCTCTTTCTAAAAACGCCTTACTATTGTCATTAAGCCAGTACCACGGCTGAGTTCGGTCAATCATATAAAATTATTACCTTAAAATAAATCTTCGGCGGTTACACTACTCTGTCGTTTGTTGTAGTTAATAGACCGTTTGTCAAAGAAGTCTACGTGCTTGGTTGCAATAACCTCATCGTCAAACCATTCACTTTCTTCAAGAAGTTTTTCGTCTATTTCAAACACTTTTGGCATTCCAATACTTTGTAATGAGTTGTTAAATCGGTTTTTAATGAATTCATTTATCACTGCCTTTGGAAGAAAGTCCAACTCTCCTTCTTCAAAGATCCAGTCAATAATTTTGCTCTCTGATTCATATGCGTCTTCGCATGCTGTCACGATGTGTTCAGCATATCGGTCATCAAACCATTCTGGATTTTCTTTTTTAATTATATTGATTACATCAATACCAAACAATCCATGAATCTGTTCTTCTTTTGAAGTCGCTTCTACAACATTTGAAATGCCTTTAAAAACATTTTTGTGCTTATTAAATGCCATTATAATCAAGAACTGTGAGAATAATGATACATGTTCAATAAATAATGAGAAAAGCAAAATTGATTGCGTATACTCTTTATTATTATCACTTCGAGCATTTCGTACTGCTTTTTCTAAGTATTCAATACGGTCCATTATTACTGGCTCTGTTTTCACTGCATTAAACTCTTCGTTCATTCCAAGTATCTCCAGCAGATGTGAATATGCGTCTTGATGGCGAACTTCACTTTCAGAAAAAGTAGCTCCCACAGAACCAATCTCAGGTTTTGGCATCTTTTTATATATGTCTCCCCAAAATGTTTTTACTGATACTTCAATTTGTGCAATAGCCAGCATGGTCTTTGTAATTGCACTACGCTCTGCATCGCTAATATTTACTTTAAAATCTTGAATATCTCCCGTAAATCCAAATTCAGTATGAATCCAATATGAGTGCCTGATGGCATCCACATATTCTAATAATTCTGGATATTCGTATGGTTTTAGATTGACACGTTTTTTAAATATATCTTTCTTTCGTGCTTCATTTTGTCTGTTTCTGTACAAAATGTACTCCTTGGCAACTTCTGGGAAATCACTTTCCATGAGCACTTCTTCTACAAAGTCCTGTATTTCTTCTACAGTTGGGCAATATCCGTCACACCCGGCAATCACCACCCCCTCTTCAGTCTTCCGCATTGCCATTTCATGCAGACGGTCATAGATATCTTTTGCAATATTTTTTGCATCATCTTTTGTTCCTATATTTACCGCTGTCATTGCTTTTCCAATAGCAATTTCAACCTTATCTATTTCAAAGGGCTTAATCGTTCCGTCTCGTTTCCGTATGTGTGCAATAGTCATATCCGTTGGAAAATATAATTCTTTGCTGTTAATTGTCATTCGATAATCAGAATACTTATTCGTAAGGGCTACAAAGTGCCTCGTTGTAAGGACGAGATGCTCCAGCCGTTTATGAAGGTATTTTTCTGATGTACGGAGCTATTGGAAGTGGTGGTAGTGCCAATAGTTTCTTACATTCTTTATTATACACACTTGAAATTTTTAATTTAAAAAATACGGCTTAAAAGCCTGTGGACAAAGTATTGCAATACAGAGACTTTTGGGCGTCAATGTACAAGGGACGGAAAGCGAAGCTTTCCGTCCCTTGTATCGTCTCCACCAGTCAAATTATTCTACTTTCGGGTCAATAAACGACGAAAACTTCTGAAGCATCGTCGCAACCGCTGAAATAGCGAGAATAAGTATTGGGAAATATGCCAACGGGGTAAGTAGATAGAAGAATAATACTGTAGCAGAAGTCCAGACTCCGAAGCACCATGGGCAGCTCATCAGGTCGGTAATAGTGCGTCGAGGGCCTCGCATGGGCTTATACAGCGTTACTTTCCCTGTCTTGGTTACCTTCGCATCATAAAATTGCTCTCTGAAAAACTTAGTGACAGTGTCATACATAAACAAGCGCATCATACGCATAGACGCTAGTGAAATAAGCAGCATGTCGAATGCAGATATATCTTCGTATGGTATATGCGCCTCTGTTTGCAGAATGATAATTCCCATAACAACAAGCCCTACAAAAAAGAATGAGAAGATAACATTCCAAAAATATTGATCAGTGATTCGTATCATAAAATAAAGAACAGGTTACAAATTAGGCTATTGAGCGTACATATTTACCAAAATAATCAGCACCAGAGTTATGGTTACAATCCCAGTAAACCGGAAAAGAAACTTGTAAAAATTCTTATTAAATAAATTCATACCTCGTATTACCCAAAGTATACCAAACAAACCCCACAAACAAACAACC
>CAZQWL010000045.1:0-5685 GCA_964597225.1 uncultured Candidatus Saccharibacteria bacterium
CTTCAGCTACAAATTCTGACACTCTCTCTCAATCTCTCCCATCTCATCAGTTTTCAAAACTAATACTTTCACGGCACTGCCTTCTTTGTGAATAAATCCTTCTTTACCAATAAGCGAGTCATTTTTTTCTTCATCAAGCTCAACGTCAAATAATGACAAGTTCGACAATAACAACTTTCGAATACTTGGATTCCTAACTGAAGCGGTAGCAGTCAGTACAATAGCGTCAACGCCTCCCATTTGTGTTGCATGTCTTCCTATCCACGACTGCATCTGATGGACAAACATATCCACTGCAAGTTTTGCATCTTCATCACATAATGCTTTTCTTTCCAGAAGTACGCGTAAGTCGCTTACTCCAGCAACCCCTTTAAATCCAGACTCTTTATATAAATATTCATACAGTTTCTTTCCACGCAAGCGCTTGAATACAGTGAGTGCAGCCACCACTCCTGCAGCAATGTCACCTCCCCGACTCCCCATAAGCAGTCCGCTTACGGGAGAATAACCCATTGAGGTAGAAACACTCTTTCCATCTTTTAGTGCGGCGATACTCACTCCCCCACCAATATGACAAACAATGGTACGGGATGGTACGATCCCAAACTTTTCCTGAAGCCTGCCAGCTACTGAAGCAAATGAAAGACCATGATACCCAAATCGTTTAATATCGTATTTTTCAGCATCTGCTTTTGCGATGCTTACCGTACGTACGTGCTTAGGAATAGTAGTATGGAAGACGCTGTCAGAAATACCATACACTATGGCATCAGGTACAGCTTTTTTGACTGCATGTATTTCAGAAAGTAACCCTGGAATATGAAGCGGCGCAACATCTTCTTTGTCTTTCAGCTCATGCAAATATTTTTTATCAATAACTCTGTGTTTTGTAAAATATGAACCCGGTGACACTACACGCACTCCAATTTTTTGAATGTCGAACAATTTTTTAATGTCTCCTTCTTCGAGTAAATACTCTATGACTTTTTCTACCGAATTCTCAAACTCATGGGCGGTAATTTGTCCTTCAAAAACTTTTGTATTATTTCGAATAACACTCAGAGAAAATCCTTCCCCAGTCATTTCACAATATAGAACGACAATACACACCCCATCATTATAGAGTGCGTATTTTCGGGAAGTACTTCCGGGATTAACTATGAATGTGAATGCCATTTCCAATCTGTTATCTCTGTAGGGTCGGTACCATGCTCAACAATAAATGCTCGGTGGTCTGAAAGTTCTTCTTCATACTTCTTAACGAGCTTGTTCTTTTTCGCGACGGTAATAAGTCCCTGGGCTTCTGCTGCAGCAAATGCTTCTATGGCAAGACTAAATCGGTCAACTCGGTTGCGCACCATCATATCAAATGGTGTGGTGGTAGATCCTGACTCTTCGTATCCATGGATTGAGAATCGATTAGAGCTTACTCCATAGTCAAAGAGAATTTGCTTCATGGTCTGGGGGTATCCATGGAAGTTAATCAGCACTGGCTTATCTTCAGTAAAGTAATAATCAATATCATGACGAAGAATTTGACACCCCGTGTGACCCATACCAAGTGCAGAAAGTGATGTGATGTTCACAAATCGTAGTCGCATTTTTGGAATTTCTTTATGGATTACATTTAAGGCTGCTAGTGTTTCTTTTGTAAGGTAATCCCCTACTGCGGAGAAGACCATGTGTGGATCGTCTTCACTTGCAAAATCCCAAATATTGATACCTTCTCGCAAGTCTTCTTCTGCCTGCTTTAATGTTCGCCAACATGGTAGTGGACGCTTTCCTGCCACCATTACATTAATTTCCTTTTTTGATGCCATCATTTGTCGAGTAACCGCCAGTGCAGTGTTTGCATCAGCTGGGAAGTACACATTACTAAAGCAACCTTGTCGCTGTAGTACATCATCGATAAATCCTGGATTCTGATGAGAGAAGCCATTATGTTCCTGTCTCCATCCTGAAGAAGTTAGAATATAATTTAACGAAGGAACATCTCCTCGCCACTTTACTGTTCGTGCAATGTGTAAAAACTTTGCATACTGGTCCACCATACTACCGATGATTTGCACGAAAGCTTCGTACGACACAAAGAATGAGTGTCGTCCGGTAAGGACATATCCTTGCATCAGTCCCTGAAGACTGTGTTCTGAAAGCATCTCAAGTACGCGTCCGTCCCATGCTAAGTCTTTATCCCACTCTCGATGTGGCCATACAAATGCTCGCTTGGTTACCTGAAATACTGCTCCGAGTTTGTTGGAGTACGTTTCGTCGGGCGACATAAGTCTGAAATTCCGTTCTTCTTCATTACCTTTCATCACATCGCGCATATATTCACCAATCTTTTCCATAGAACTTACTTCTGGAGCTTTTGGATTATCGATAGTACATTCTGATGCGTACGCTGGCTCACTCACTTCAGGAAGTTTCAGCGGTGTGTAGACAGCATCTCCACCCATCGTGTGCGGATTGTCTCCCATGCGTCGGTCAGGACGAGGGACCAGTGACTCGATGTCGCTATCAAACTTCTTTCCATCGAAAAGTTCATCAAACTTGTATGAACGTAACCACTCTTCAAGCTGTGCTAATTGCTCAGGATTGTTGCGAGCATCTCCAGCGATTACCTGGTGAGAGAAGTGATTGTCCTCAATTCTGTCTTCACCGATATACTTAATAGAATCCCAACCCTTAGGAGTTCGTAAAACAATCATTGGCCACTTCGGTGGCTGTGTAAGGGTACCTTCGCGCGCGCAGTGTTGTGTGAATCGAATTGCAGAGACTGCCTGATTAACCACATCTGCCATTCTGTCATCTATGTTGTCACCTTCTACATACGCATCAACAATATGTGGCTCATATCCGTATCCTTGGAAGAGATTCATCAACTCTTCGTCACTCATACGCCCCATAAATGTTGGGCCAGAAATCTTGTATCCATTAAGATGTAAAATAGGAAGTACCGCACCATTGGTTGCAGGATCAATAAGTTTATTCAAATGCCATGCAGTTGCTGTTGGGCCTGTTTCTGCTTCACCGTCACCCACAAGGCATGTGGTGATTAAATCTGGATTGTCTAAAATAGAACCAAACGAAGTTGCCAATGAGTACCCAAGTTCCCCTCCTTCAAGAATTACCCCGGGTGCTTCTGGATTACTGTGACTTGGGAAGCCATAGGGCCAACTAAAGTTTTTTGCCATGTGCTCAATACCATCTGAAGTACGAGGTACTTCAGGATAATACTTAGAAAGAGAGCCTTCCATGAAAAGATTTGCCTGCACGGCTGGGAATCCGTGTCCTGGCCCAAGAACAAACATCATGTCCAAATCGTGCTCGATAATCGCGCGATTGAGGTGTGCGTATGTAAAATTAATACCCGGGCATGTCCCCCAGTGACCAAGGAGGCGCTCTTTAATATGCTCAGGCTTAAGTGGCTCTTCTAATAAATAATTATCTTTTAAATAAATTTGTGCGGCAGACAAGTAATTGGTTGCTCGGATGAACTTTGAAAGTACTGTATTCATTGCAAGTATTATACAACATCACTGTCGAAAAAAGGTGTGCGTATCCTGTGAATGTGCACACCTTTTGTTGTTATTACCTACTTTATTTCCAGCTTACTCAATAATTTACTCTTCTATTATTTCTTCTTGTCGTTCTTGTGGCAGCTCTTCCTGTAGATCAGATTCAAGGTTTTCATCTGACACTACATCTTCCAGCACTGCGTCAGTAGAGCTTGCCGTAGCGTCTGTTGATGACGCACTTGCGTGGGTTGATGTAGCTACAGGCTCAGAGGCAGGCACTTCCACGGGAACACCTGAAGGCACTAATACATTTGCTGTATTTTTCTTTTGGATTGAAACAGAATCAATTTTGTCGCGCTCTTCTTGAGATGCATTTTCTTTAAGAGTTGCAACGGCAGACTCAATACTAATTTGTCCCTCACCGGAAAAACCAATAATAGTAGAAATACCCAAAACAATCACGAAGAACGCGATGCTAATAAAAACAAGTCGGTTACTCGACTTTTCAACTGAACGCACTGAAGCAATTGGAGTCGGTGCCTTGCGAGAAGGTGTTTTAGCCACTGTTTTCTTGCGAGTGGTTGTGGCTGTTTTTCTCTTCACAGTCGTCTTTTTAGAAACAACCTTTTTGGTTGTCTTTTTAGGAACTGCTTTTTTTTTGGTTGTTTTACGAACTACTTTTTCTGCCATAGCAAAAGTTATGTGATAATTGTAGCATCCTCGATTCCATATGAGTACTCACATCTGTTTAAACAAAATGTCATAGCTTCTAATTTGGTCATATATATGGTACATTTTCGCTACCAATGTTTAGTGCTTTGGCTTGATAATAGTTAGGGCTATTATCTACACACTCATGTAACTTCCCCAAGTTACACCGCATAGAAATATGCACCTTATACAATAAGAACAATATCTTTGAGAAAACAACGAAAAAAGTACAATCCAAAAAATAGAACACGTATCAACGATGCCATCTGGGCAAAGGAGTTGCGTGTTGTTGGTGCCGAAGGCGAAAACCTTGGAGTACTCACTCGTGATGATGCGCTTAAGGCAGCTGACGCAGCAAAGATGGATCTTATTGAAATATCTCCAAACGCAAAACCTCCTGTAGCAAAAATTATGGACTTTGGTCTCTATCGCTACGAGACAAAGCGAAAAGCAAGTGAAGTGAAAGCAAAAGCACACGTCACTGAAACAAAAAATGTCCAAGTAAAAATTGGAACAGGCGACCACGACCAAGCGCTGAAGGCTAAGCGAGCTGCAGAATGGCTCAATGAAGGACATCGTGTAAAGGTAGACCTATTCTTATGGGGACGATACAAGTACATGGAACCTGCATTCCTAAAAGAACGCCTGGAACGATTCTTAAAAATTATCCCTGCAGACTACAAGCTTGCTGATACACTACGAAAAAGCCCTAAAGGATTCACCTGCACTATCGAACGAGTGGGTAAAAGTGTAAAAGGCCCTAAGATTATCACTGAAGAAGTTGTAGAAACTGAAGAAAAAAATGAAGAAAAGGAAATAATAGAAGTATCAAAATCAAAGAAAAAATCGCTCGATGAGCTATTAGACATAGAGGGTGGATTGATTTAAAATTCCTTTACTTTACAACCTAAATACGTTATAGTTTCCCCCACATTTGCACTAAAAGAGAATTATTATGAAAACAAACAAGTCATACACAAAGAGAATAAAGGTAACCAAAAATGGCAAGCTTGTAGCGCGGCGACCTGGTCAAAACCACTTCAACGCGAAGCAGTCAGGACAGCAACGACAGGCACGAAAACGAACTCAGATTTTAAATTATTCAAAGCGAATTACCCGACGATTCCTTCCTAAAAGTGGAGCATAGCATCACTTTTCCTAAAAGCTAATAACTAACTACTAATAACTAATTTATGGCACGAGTAAAAGGAGGAGTAACCGGCGCAAAACGTCGAAAATACATCCTCAAACAAACAAAAGGATACCGATTCGGACGCTCAACAAAGGTTGCGCAAGCCCGAGAAGCTATTTACCACGCAAACCTCTACGCGTTTGATCACCGAAAAGACAAGAAGGGAGACTTTCGACGACTCTGGACCGTACGAATCAACGCAGCACTTCGTCCTTTGGACATGAAGTACAACCGATTCATCAATGCCCTGTCTAACAAGAACAT
>CAZQWL010000046.1:0-5667 GCA_964597225.1 uncultured Candidatus Saccharibacteria bacterium
AAAAATACCAAAAGCATACAAGCTCAACAATCCAACAATCACTACAGCTCCAAGAAGTAATACGTATTTCATATATAAATTATAGAGTATTGCTTAGTAGTACGCCCCCTTGTTGGATTTCTTTCAGTTTTTCAAGTCGCGATGCCGACATGCCACCACGTTCAATATCTTTGAGCTCTCTAATGTGTAATTCATATTCCGGTACCTGCTGAGCCACAAGGCTCCAGAAGTCTTTTCCGTGGTTTAATTCTGCCAAATGGCATAACTCATGCACGATGATGTAATCTTGCAGATGTGTGGGCAAGAAAAGGATTTTGTAACTGAAGTTAAGATTCTTAAGTGATGTACAGCTCCCCCAACACCTTCGCTGGTTGCGTATAGCAACTCTATTATATTCAAAGTTATAAAATTGATTCCAATATATCACGCGTGCCAAAATCAACGTCCGAGCTTCTTCTTTATGAGCAAGATAATGCTTTGTTACTGAGCTCACTCTTTTCCTTCGACGTTTTTTAATCCAATACATGTGAGGTAATCATAACAGAAAGCACGACGCCTGCAGGCGTCGTGCTTTCTGTTATCACTTTGCAATATCCATCTTTACGGAAGCTCTCTTCTTGCTTCTTTTGCTTTCTTTTCTGCATCTTCAGCATACTCTACCGCATCTGCATAGTCTTCATCATCACGTGCATTCTTTGCTTTCTTATATAAGGTGCGAGCATCATCATACAACTCATCTGCATCATCTACATCATCACCATCTGTCTCTGCGTCTCGTATCTCATCGCGTGCCCTATCAATCGCGTCATCAGCGTCATCAATAGCGTCATTCGCATCATCTTCATCTACCCGATTAGACTTGCTACCGAATGAGAGATTTTCTTCATCGACAAACTTCTGTACCTCACGTTCAGTTACACCAAGCTTTTTTGAAATCGCTTCTACTAAGTCATCTTCATCATCAGCATACAGTACCAAATCACGATTCCGTGTTCCATCATTATTTGAGCTTCGTACGATATATTCATCATCGTCTTCTTTTACGGTAAGTGATTTAAGCTCTGTTTTAGTAACGGGAGCAGTCACTTTCGAGGTAGTCACACCTGCTACTTTAGGTGCTGCTTTTTTTAGTACATCAGCGGGATACGTCCCTGCTGGATACGCAGCGAAGAACACTTCAAGTAATGCACGTGTAGAAGGCCCCACAACTCCTACCGTATCTAAGTCAAACCGTGCTTGAAATGCACGCACCGCATCTTGAGTCTTTGGCCCATAAAAACCTGTCGCTGCTCCGTATGGATAGATAGTATCGTCAGTTGCTAACAACCTTTGGATTTTTTTAATGTCGTCATTAGTAGAGCCAAATGCAATATCATCACCTAAAACACCTCCCGAAACAGAACCTAAAACAGTCGCAACAGGAGTAGATACTTCTGTAACTGATGCAAGTTCCGCAAACTCAGCACGGAGTGATTTCATTTCTTCAATAATTGCATCCATACGCTTAAGGGCTGTTGATAAATCAACCGCGTGTGCTTGTGGTGCTACAGTACTCAAACCAAGAACTACAGTAAGAGTCAGAAGAGATAATTGTTTAAACATATCTGAAAGTTATTTATTAGTATCTGTATTATACCGTTTTTCCTATAGATATTATTGAGGGTACTGCATAAGAAAAAATGAAGGCAAAGCCTTCGTTTTTTATGCAACTTCTTTTACTCCATTTCTTAATACATACAACATCCGAGCTAAGCGTATCTGGTTATAATCGTACTTCTCTTGGGCTGCTTCAAAAATTGGCTTGAGCTTATCTGTTCCTACTTCATCCATTATTTCTTGTAACAACTCATACTCATCACTCCATGAGGGGTAGTTATCTTTAATAGGCGCAAACTGAGCTTCGGTGATATCGCCTTCGGCAACAAGTTTCTCAAGGTGACTCCATACTGTTGTCTCGCCTATTTTACGTTCAGAAGCTATTTCAGGCACTGACTTCCCTTCAAGTAATGCTGCTTTAGTAAGTGATTGGGTGCTTTCTTTCTGTATACGTTCATATCCTTTCTTTTCTACTGCCTTAATCTCACCTGATACATACTGTCCACCGCAGGCTTTAATGAAGTTCTTATGCATTTGCTCACTTTCCTCATCATCCATTTCCGCAAACGCTTCTTCCGCCATCTGTGACTCACTACGAAACCGTTCGTCGATAGTTACAATCTTCGGATCTACTCGAAGTGCAGTGGGGCTCATGCCAAGCATTTTTAATCCAGAAAGAGTACGTACTCGTGAAAGAGCAACATACCCCTGTCCAAAGACAAATGCTTTGGATAAATCAATCTCAGCAGCATCCAATGACATACCCTGACTCTTATGAACCGTAATCGCCCACGCAAGGCGAAGTGGTATCTGTGTGACTTCAGCAAGCACTTTATTGTCTTCTGCAAGACTCCAGCTAGTTTCCTCCATTTTAATCCGTTTCCCTTCAGTGGTCTCAATCACTGGCAGACCATCCTCAATATCAAAATCAACAATCCTTCCAAGAGTTCCATTTACATACCCCTGCTCGAAATTATTCTTCGTACACATCACCATTGCCTCTTCTTTAAGCTCTAAAAGTTCAGGAGACAGACAATTCTTTACCAACCCTGCCTGCATCATTTTATTCCCCTTTCCAGACATCTTAAAACTGCGTGACTTACCCGGAAGCTCACGTAATTTGCCCAAGTTCACATTATCAACATCTGCATTATGCGTAAAGAGTTTTGTAGGTTCAATTCCTTCATACCCAATTTCTTTTTGCTCTTGTAAGAGAGTGAAATGCTCTTCTTCCACCTGATTCGTGCGAATAGATTTCAATAGTCCAAGAAGCATTTCATCTTCCTGTCGATACTGGTCAGTAATGTACGCAATAAGTGGTCGAGCATCATCCCATCCGCGCGACTCAAAGGCGTATCGCATCATGTCACCATGTCGTGTCACTGGAGGTAGTTGAAAGAAGTCCCCTACAAAGATGATTTGGATACCCCCAAAGGCTTCAGTACTTTGTCTAATACTTTTACAAACAATATTTACCATGTCGATTATTTTCCCATCAAGCATGGAAATTTCATCAATCACAAGTACCTGTGCTTTCTTCACCCGGCGCATTATTTTTTCTTTGGTCGTAATGGCTTCTAAGTCATATTGAGACAACTGGTCACGTGCACCAATACCACTCCATGCATGAATAGTCATCCCCCCGATATGTGTTGCTGCAATTCCTGTAGACGCAGTCACCGCCACCTTCACCCCACATGCTTCGAGATACGCAATGTATTGATTAATCACATATGTCTTCCCAGCCCCAGGTTCACCGGTAAGAAACACATTTCCTCCAGTTTTCAATATTTCAAGTGCGCTGTCTTGGGTCATAAATCTTATGCGGAAGTAGGTTGTTTTTCAATTTTGGATACTCGTTCTAATAAGTCATTCAGAATTTTAGAATATGTCTTATTAACATCATCTGGAACTTGTTCTAGCTCAGCACGGATAGGCTTTATTTCTCGTCTTAATTCTGAGAACTCGCCCTCGATATATAAACGTTCTGTATTAAACCTTTCCTCAACGGTTTTAAATTTATTTTCCACATCCGAAAAACCGCCGGCAATCATGGTACCAAGTTTTTCAAATTCTTGTTTTGTTTCCTTATCCATTTATTTAATAATAACATAATTTGTGGACACCTCTTCCTATCACATACTCATATACGCTATAATGGAGCCACTAGTTACTCAGGGATGAGTTTTGTTTGTTCATTAGTTCTTTATCTATGAAAAAAGTCAGTACATTAAAAGTGCGCAGGGCCTCTACACCAAAACCAAATAAAAAAACAGCAGTCAAGAAGAAAGCTGTTGCTAAAAAGGTTATCAAGAAAAAAGTGATTAAAAGAAAGCTAGCCAGTAAGAAGACTACAAAAAAGACTGTTGCCATAAAGCGCAGCAAAACTCCAAAGAAGGCTCGGCAAAAACAAACTGCGGTCACAATGCCTGCACGAGAGCCACTTGGTCATCTGCTGGTAGAAAAAGTGTTACGTGAAGCTGGCTTTTCTGGTGGCATCTCAACAAACAAAGACATCCTTACCCGATACAGTACTGACGAAAGCATCTTTGCTATCCGTCCACAAATCGTTATTCAACCAAAGCATCAAAAAGATGTAGAAATTGCAGTTCAGACTCTTTCCAAAGAAACAGAACGTTTCCCTGCTCTGTCACTTACCCCACGTGCCGCAGGTACTGGACTTTCTGGTGGCTCCCTTACCGACTCTATTGTAATGGACGTAACAAAGTACATGGATAGCATCGGAGAGATTGTTACAAAAAAAGATGTAACAACTTTTACCTGTCAGCCAGGAGCAATGTGGAAAGATGTAGAAAAGAAACTCAAAAAACATCACGCCTATCTTCCTCCCTACCCCGCATCAAAAGACATTTGTTCTATTGGAGGTTCAGTAGCCAACAACGCAGCAGGCCCTGACTCACTACGCTTCGGGCACTGTGCCGACTGGGTGGAGTCACTGGATGTCACTTTGCATGACGGACAAACATACACCATCAAGCCTCTTTCATATAAAGAATATAAAACTCTCATAAAGAAAAAGAATGCATACGCAGAAATTGCGAAGCAGGTTTTTGACATCATTTCCAAAAACGAAAAAGCTATCCAGAATGCAAAACCCAAGACAAAGAAAAATTCTGCTGGCTATCCATTATGGGATGTTCTTGACCACCCAACAGCAAGCTTCAAGCGTGGTACAGGTACCTTTGATCTGACTCGACTCATCTCAGGAAGCCAAGGGACTATCGGGGTCATCACGTCGCTCACCATGCGCACCGAACCGATTAAAGACGACACAGAACTCATTGTAGTGCCAGTGTTTGACCTTCTTGATGCGGGGAAAGTAATTGTGAAGTCGCTTGAGTTCGACCCAATTAATGTAGAGATATTCGACGGACTTACTTTTGACCTGGCAATGAAAAATCCAGAATTTTTCAAAGACCGTCTTGGGAAAATCGACTACTACAAAGTACTCGTATCGATGTACACCACATACCACGTGCGTTATAAGCGAAAGACACCAGACTTCACCCTTCTAATCACACTTGATAAATCTACCTTGGGTACACGCTCTGCCAAAGGTGTCGTAAAGACACTACGGGCAAACCATGGAAAAAAAGCACGAGTAATCACAAGCTCTGTCGAAAAAGAAATGTTCTGGCAAATACGTCGTGCGAGTTACACTCTTTCCAAATTCCAAGATAAAACAAAACGACCTGCAGCATTTCTTGAAGACATGACCGTCCCTCCGCAAAACCTTTCAAAATTCTTTGTAGAAATCAAAAAACTTTTAAAGAAGTATAATGTCACTGCAGCAGTGCACGGACACGGAGGAAACGGACACCTGCACTTCTACCCTCTTTTAGACTTCACTAGTAAAGCAACACCCGACATGGTAGAGAAAATGGCTGACGAATTCTTCACAGCTGCAGTTAAACACGGAGGTAATATCTGTGGTGAACACAACGACGGCATCATCCGTACTCCTCACCTCTCAAAAATGTTCAACAAGAAAACGCTCGGTCTCTTTGAAAAAGTTGAACACATTTTTGACCCACAAGACATCTTCAACCC
>CAZQWL010000047.1:0-5556 GCA_964597225.1 uncultured Candidatus Saccharibacteria bacterium
CATGCTGCCTCATATGGCCGCGTAGCGTACCAAACAGCTTTCATGAAGGCAAACTATCCTGAGGAATACATGTCCGCAGTTCTTACTGCTGATGCAGGCGATACAGAAAAGATTTCTGAAATTATTCACGAGTGTGAAAATATGGGCATCGAAGTACTCCCTCCAGATATCAATGAAAGCTTTTCTCCATTTTCTGTTGTGCCCGCTAAAGATGGAGAGGAAGCGAAGATTCGGTTTGGCTTGACTACAATCAAAAACTTCGGTGAAGGTATCGCTGACGCCATTATTAAAGAAAGAAAAGAAAATGGTGACTTTACGTCACTGACTGACCTTCTTCTTCGGGTACATGACAAAAGCCTCAACAAGAAGTCCATGGAAGCACTTATCATGACTGGAGCACTGGACCGATTTGAAGAGCGAGGAAAGATGTATGCAAATATCGACAACATTCTTGCATTTAATAAAGAACATGTTGCTGGCGCTGCAGCTAATCAAGATTCTCTATTTGGCGGACTTGATACATCCATCAACGAGCTCACTCTCCACGACACTGATCCTGCAAGTAAAGACCAGAAGCTCGTCTGGGAAAAAGAACTTCTTGGAGTGTATGTATCTGGACACCCATTAGACAAACACGAAGAAGCACTTGCAAAGAGAGGTACTGTTACTGATGCACGTGCAGGCCGTCGTGGGCAAGAAATAAAGACTGCGGGAATGATTGAGACAGTAAAAGAGCTTCTCACAAAAAAAGGCGACCGCATGGCGTTTGTAAAGCTTGTGAGCCTGACCGACAGCATCGAGATGGTTGCATTCCCCGAAGTGTTCGCCAAAAACCAAGAAATCCTCATTCCTGGCTCCTGCATTGCAGTCAAAGGAAAACTCAGCATCCGTAATGATGAACCAGGAATTTTGATTGATAAGATAAAGTCCCTCGACCCAAAACCTTCGACAATAATAGAAGAAGAAATGGTTGACACCTCCCCACCTTAAAAGCTACTATAGGACCAATCAGAGATTGTGATGGCTACCAACCATCGACGTAATTACGTTGGTAATTACGTTCGTAATTACGTCTAATCTGAATCAAAAGAGCTGTGTAGCATACTGCGCAGAATACCCGGTGGAACCGCGGTGAGACATAGTCTCAATCGTCCGAGTAAGTACATGATTTTCGTGTATTTACTCGGACGTTTTCTTTACCCAATTAACAAACAACATTTAGAATCAGATGTAGTACAAGGCATGGAGAAAGAGCTGAAGGAGTCGTATCTTGCATACGGCGACTGAAGCTCAGAGGCTCCATAACGCAGTAATATGCTGATTATAGATGTTCTATTATTTATGACACAAACTCTAGAACATAAACGACATACATTGGCCCACCTGCTTGCGGCGGCGGTTTTACAGGAATATCCACATGCGCTTATTACCCTTGGTCCTGCAATCGACAATGGATTCTACTATGACATCGACTTCTCAGCGGGTAATGCTCCTGGTGATGATGACTTGAAGAAAATCCAAAAGTCCATGAAAAAGATGCTTGGGCAATGGAAAAGCTTCGACCACAAGGAAGTCTCTGCTAACGAAGCCCGTGAGGTATTTAAAGGAAACCAGTTCAAACTTGAACTGGTGAATGAAATTGAAGAACGTGGAGAAACTATCACGCTCTACACCGCAGGGGCGGGGACAAAAGCTGAGTTTACTGACCTCTGCCGTGGTGGGCATACTGAAAATCCTGCAGAGGAAATTTCTGCGGATGCGTTTAAGCTCGATAAAATCGCTGGGGCATACTGGCGAGGTGATGAAAAAAATCCAATGCTTACCCGCATCTACGGACTTGCCTTTGATACTAAAGAAGAACTTGTCGCATACGAAGTACAACTAGCCGAAGCAAAGAAACGTGATCATCGAAAGCTTGGAAAAGAACTTGGACTCTTTTCATTCTCAGAGCTTGTTGGCCCTGGTCTGCCACTTTGGTCACCTAAAGGAACAATTCTCCGTCATGAAATAGATGCGTTTATCACGGGACTTAGGAAAGAAAAGGGCTACCAAATGGTAACCATTCCTCACATCGCAAAGAAAGCACTCTATGAAAAGTCTGGTCATTGGCAGAAATACAGTGAAGACCTCTTTAAGGTACGTGCAAAAGAAGGTGATGGTGGCGATGAGTACGTACTCAAACCGATGAATTGTCCATGTCATACGCAAATCTTCGACTCAGTGCCCCGTTCATATAAAGAAATGCCTCAACGCTTCGCTGAAACTACCATGGTGTACCGTGCAGAGCAGTCTGGAGAGCTCTCAGGCCTTACACGCGTACTTTCTATCACTCAAGATGACGCTCATGTATTTTGTCGCGAGTCTCAACTGCAAAAAGAAATTATAGCCATCTGGGACATTGTCGATGCATTCTACGGGAAGTTTGGCTTTGATCTAAAGGTTCGACTCTCCTTCCGTGATCCAGAAAATAAAGAGAAGTACCTTGGCGATGACGTCGTCTGGGAAGAATCACAAGCAATGATGACAAAGATTGCAGAAGAACGAGGAGCAGACTACTTCATCGAAGAAGGAGAAGCTTCATTTTATGCACCAAAGATCGACTTCATGGCAAACGATTCTATCGGTCGAACACACCAAGTAGCCACCATTCAGCTCGACCGACTACTTCCTGAGCGATTCGACCTGTCGTGTGTAAATGAAAGTGGAGAAAAAGAACGTGTTGTAATGATACACGCTGCCATTGCTGGCTCACTTGAGCGATTTACCGCAGTGCTTATTGAGCACCTTGCAGGAAACTTCCCACTTCGCTTTGCTCCGGTACAACTAGCCATCATTCCTGTAGCTGATGTACATAATGAATATGCCCAAGAGGTGCATAAAACACTTTTAGAAGCAGGATTCCGAGTAGAGCTCTACGATGAAAATGAATCAATGGGAAAGAAAATACGAACTGCTAAAAAAGAAAAACTTCCCTACTTCATCGTTATAGGTGACAAGGAAGTAGCTGACAATACCGTCACACTTGAGTCGAGGGATTCTGAAAGTAACCAAACACTTTCAATCGATGAACTTCTCCTAAAACTGAGTGAGGAATCAAAATAGTCTAGACTATTTTGATTCATTCTATTTGAGATTGTTATTTTTTGCAGACTTGTATTATATTTGTTATAGTCTGAAATAGATACAAGTTCTTAGTATAAAAAGGAGGAAAAATGTCCCCAATACCCATAAATCGAACACACATCAAACGCTTACAGAAAGGAGAACAAGTGATTGTGCATCGCACACAATATTGCAAACTTACAAAAGGTGTGGCGGTATTATGCCACCGCTACGATGAGACAAACACCATCCGTGTTTTTGTACGGCGTATCTTTGTTTGGCTGATTATTATACCTACGTAGACCCGCGAGCAAACCTGCTTTGCGGGTTTGTTTTATTTTATTATTTATTAGGAATATGCACAAAAAAACTTCCCGAAGGGAAGTTTTTTTTGTATGTCTTCTGACCTCGCTAATTGTTACGCTACGGCTTTAACCGCCTTTAGAATCGCCATCTTAACAGCCTCCTCCTCTGAAGAATACGTCCCGTCGACAGCTTGTGTAAGTGCGGTAATAGCATCTTTCAGCTGTGTGTCGGTAAGCTCTTTGGTTTCTGCCATTAACATGTCAGAAACAGAGACTGTTTCTCCCTTACGTGCTCGATATACTGCGTCTAAGTCAGCAGCAGCATCTGCAAGTGCAATCATAGGTCGGTGTGCAATCATTTGATATGCTGCAACAATATTTCCAGAAACAATTACTTCTGCAAGAGAACCCGCAGTAATTGGGTCTTTCTGCTCATTTACGACAGCTTCTGCCATCACATCAGCGGTAAGTGACTCGATGCGAACGAGGTTCAGTGCAACCCAACCATCCTCACTTGGAAATGAAGCTTTTGCTTCTTTTATAACGGCATCAAGTTTTTCATTTCGCTCTGACTGCTTTGTTGCGTTCATAAAGAATCGCATAGCGTCAGATGACATAAGAATCTTATGTGCGTGAGCATAGTTTTCAAGCTCAGTCATCTCAATAGAGAGATCTAGTTCGTCATCGTTTTTTTTTCCACGTATTGGTTGTACCCAACTACCGTATCAAATGAATTTGAAGTAGGTAGATCTGTTGGTGCAGAAGATACAACTGAGTCGACATACTCTTCTGCTACTGGTTCATTAGTTACTGGGTCTGCATCAGTGCTTACATCAGTGAATGCAACATGGTCATGTGCTCCAGATAGTGACACGCCTCCCACTGAGTCTCGTCGAATAACAAATATGTATGCGATGAAGAGTCCCCAGATAGTAAGAATGAAGTAGAAGATTGTTGTAAGTGCTGGTCCTGCTTCGAATCCTGTGTATGGCACTTGTGTAAGTGAGATACCAGCAACTCGTGGATCTTGTGTTCGTGTTTCTAGCACTGTAACATTGTTTGTAATATCTACTTCAACTTCACATGTTCGTTCTTTTGAACCTCGCTTTGCAACAAGAGTATATGTAGTATCTTTTGTTGGCTTGATAGTCATCTTTCCGTCAAAGTCATCTTTGTCATCTGTTTCAAGTAGTGTATTTCCGTGATTGTCAGTAAGGATTACATCTCGTGCTCGAGAAGTGTCCCATGTAAGAGTAATCTCTTGCCCTTTGTTAATCTTGCTATCTGAGATATCAAGATCACATCGTGGCTTTGAAGAACCTCCACCTCCACCAGTTCGAACATCAACTGATACTGGACATTGGATTGTTGTAAATCCTGCTTTTGTTGCGGTCAGAGTAAAGACTGTGTCTGAAGTAACGTTCACTGACTCACTTCCTGAGTGTGATGTTGATGTAAGTCCTGAGATAGATACTGAGTCAGCATCTGTAACTGTCCATGCGAAGTCTACATTTCCACCTCCCCTAGGTAGTGATGTTGGACTCCCAGTAAAGTTCACGTTTGCTGAACATGAGAATACTGTAGGACTTGACACGTTCACATTTGTTGGGTCAGTGTCATTTACTACTGCATTATCAACTGCTGAATTCCCCGTTACGTTCGCAATGTTAGTGAAATCATTCTGTACGTTCGTAGTTGAACAGGTGTAGGTATGTGAAGCACCAATTGCTAGGTTACCGATAGTAGTATTACAGTTTGCTTCAAGCGGGTCTGTAACTGTTACATTCACTAGAGCTTCAGTACCTGTGTTTGTTACCACAATTTCAAAGTTAGCCGTTCCGCCAATTGATACCGTCTGTGTATCATTTCCATCAGATGCATCTCGCTTGATGATATCAATAGCTGGTGCTGTTGAAACAGGTGTATGTACGATAACTGAGTCGTTACAAGTAACAGTGTCAGTTCCGTTTGTAGCGGTAAGGGTGTAGGTATATGTTCCGTCTGCAGCTGGTGCAGTGACCGTCATTGGCCCATCAACAGAAACTGTTCCAACTCCTTGGTTAATTGACGCAGAAGTTGCGTTTGTAGTGCCCCATGTAAGATTCAAAGTTGAACCGGGAACTACCTGTGACTGTGCGATGTTGAATGC
>CAZQWL010000048.1:0-5531 GCA_964597225.1 uncultured Candidatus Saccharibacteria bacterium
AAAACAAACCACCACTTCCCTTCAGGAAGTGGTGGTTTGTTTTATCTCGTTAGAAATCAATCTCGACTTCCTCATTCAAGCTTGGTGCCACTGCCTTGATACCTAAGTAGTCTCTTAGTCTCTGAACCAAGAAAAGAGACGACCGCTCCTCCCCCATAGTTACAAACACTTGTTTGGCTTTATCTCCACCCTTAGCAACAATATTAAGAAGTTGGTCACGGTCAGCATGTCCTGAGAAGCCACGAATGCGCGCAACTTTAGCATGAACCGTAACTGGCTCGCCGTCGATAGTTACTTTCTTTGCACCATCGTGCAGCAGTCGTCCAAGACTCCCTACTGACTGATACCCCACTAGTAGTAGCGTTGTGTTTTTATCATCGAGATAATTCTTCTCATGCATTCGGATACGTCCACCATGACTCATCCCTGAACCTGCAATGATAATCTTTGCTCCTTTCTCTTTCTTGATTTCATGTGAATCTTTATTTGTTCGAGTGAACTCAAGTCCTTCAAAGTCAAAGATGTCATCACCTGCTTTAACCTGGTCTTGTACGTTGCTTCTTAAGTATTGTGGGTACTTTCTATACATCTCTGTCACCTTGATAGCCAGCGGTGAGTCTAAGAAAACCGGCAAAGGCTCAATTTGGCCCGACTCTACCAGATTGTTTATTTCCAAAAGCATCCCTTGGGTACGCTCAAGTGAGAATGCAGGGATAATAAGTACCCCTCCTTTACGTTGTGTCTCAAGAATCTCTGCCTTGAGCAACTCAGTACGCTCTTCTACCTCTTCATGCAGACGGTCACCGTATACACTCTCCATAACTAAGTAATCATAATCCTTGGGTACCACAGGAGGATTTAAAAGTGGCTGTGGGTCGTTACCTATATCTCCAGTAAATACAATTTTCTTTCCGTTACGTTCTAAGTGAACCATCCCTGACCCTAAAATATGTCCTACATCTTCATAGTGTGCCACCACGCCATTTTCAAGAGTAATCTTTTTATTATATGGGACCACTTCCCATAGTGACAAGGCTTGTGCAATATCTCCTTCTGCATAGAGAACCTCATGCCCGTATCGCTCTTTCTCATATTGCATAACCTTCAATGCATCACGGAGCATGATGTTGGCAAAGTCTCGGGTTGGCTCAGTAGAATATATCTTGCCCGTGAAGCCGTCTTTTACAAGCTTAGGGATACGTCCGATATGATCTGCGTGAGCGTGAGTTACAAAGAGCACATCAGCATCCGCTGGGTTGTACACAAAAGGCTCTGCATTTGCCTCTTGAGCATTTTTGTCTCCCTGCACTATGCCGCAATCTACCAAAATGGCTACATCCCCCATATCGAGCATGAAATTTGCTCCAGTAACACTTCCCACTCCCCCATAAAAACCTAACGTTGATGACATAACTCTCTTTGTTTATAATTTTTTAATACTGGTACCAATACCATATCCTACCAAGCCTCCCAACAGACCCATAGATAAGTCTGTGAGTGTATCGACGACATAATTACTTTCAATAGGAATACCTATCAAAAGCTCATACACTTCCCACAACATGGCGACCGCAAACACCAACAGTACTATTGGGAATATCTGTAAGTGACGTTTTTTTATAACAAGCTTTAAATCATGTAAGGTGAACAGTCCAAGTGCTACTACAATACCTCCAAGAAAATGCATCGGGATATCAAACCACTGAAATTTCCAATACAGAAAAAGTTGCAGAGCGATGATATGTATCACCGCAAGGAATGAAAAAGAAATCAGGAAGAATACTGTCGGTAATTTCAACATATCAATATGTTATCACAATGACTCTACATATTCCGACGAAAAAAATCCGCATTGCGGATTTTTTTCGTCGGAACCACATACCGTATGCTCTTGGAAAATTCCAAGTGGGTACTCTTATTGAACAGACTATTTGAAATCTCTTGCGAGTTCTCGGCACCATTCATATCTACAAGCGTCCCTGTACAATATATTTAATCAGAACATACGTTTTATGGTTCCAATGCCATTATACCATGTAAGAATATCAGAGTATTAGGGATGGGTGTAAAAGAAAACAACGACGCGTAGTGCCGTTGTTTTCTTTTACCGTATCTTTTTACTTATGCCACTTCATCAAAATGAGCATCGTACATAATACGCTCTTGAGCAGTTGTGTAGCTCATCAATTCATCTTCATTGAACCATAGTGCAATTTCCCGTTCTGCTTCTTCTGGAACATCTGAACAGTGGATCAGATTTCGGATTGATCGGTCTTCATGAGTTGCGTGAGCATACGTATCCACTGTGAAGTCTCCTCGGATAGTACCAATATCTGCAGTTGCAGGTTCTGTAGTTCCTACAAGTCGAGTAACCTGATCAATGGCACCATGTCCTTCAACCACAATTGCAAGCACTGGTGACTGTTGCATTTCTTTTACCACGGCACGAATGATATCTTTTCCATACTCAAGGGCACTCTTTTCTGGAGTTTTTCCTTGTGTCTCTAAGTTTGAAACCATGTTTGCCCCTTTCTTCTCAAACCATGCATCGTCTTTGTTATAATGTGCAAAAAGATGCTCTTCATTAGGGGTTACAAACTTAAATGCAATAAATTTTAATCCACTTCGTTCAAATCGTTGAATAATTTCCCCGATAAGTGATCGTTGTATTGCATCAGGCTTCAAGATAATAAGTGATCGCTCTTGATGTGGTTTTTTTGACATATAACTATATTTTATAGGCTTGATTATGGCAATGAGTATAACGCAAAAAATGGAAAAAGCAATGTTTTCCATTTTTTACATCCTATGACACCTTGTTACTTTCTACTCTGCGTCAATTTTTCTGGCCCATTATCGGTAATCAAGACCGTGTGCTCCATATGTGCGGAAAGTGAACCGTCTTCCGTCACTGCAGTGTAGCCATCGGGTAATACCATCACGCCTTTACCTCCTAGGGTAACCATCGGCTCAATAGCAATAACCATACCGGGTACGAGCTCTGCTCCTTTTTCTCCTGTATTAAAATTCGGAACCTGTGGTTCTTCATGTATATCATAGCCAACACCGTGTCCACAAAAGTCCTCAATGTTTCCATACTTTCCATCAAGCACTTTCTCTACAGCAATACCTATATCTTGAATGTGCTTCCCTGGTTGTGCTGCTTTGATACCTGCATCAAGAGCTTTTTGCGTAACATGAATAAGCCCTCGCGCTTCGTCACTCATCACCCCTACCCCTACGGTACGGGCAGAATCTAGTACCATACCTTTGTAGTCAATGACGACATCAAGGCTCACCACATCTCCTTCTTCAAAGATTTCAGGGTTTTCGTTTGGAATACCATGCACTACGACATCGTTGATTGAAACACAAGTAGCTGCGGGATACGGTCGTGGTGCAAACTGTGCATGATAGCCAAGTGTCATAGGGGTCACTCCGTGCTCGTCCATAAGTTCCATAGCTTTGTCATCAACATCAAGAGTTGTTGCGCCTGCGACCACCTCCGTTTCAAGTGCATCAAGAATATCTGCAAGAATTTTCCCGCCCTCGCGTAGCAATACAATATCTTCTTCTGTTTTAATAGTGATTTCCATTTTAGTGATTATAGACCAAGGGATTCCTTGATTTGTCCGTGCACTCCTTCAATAGTATCGGTTCCAACAATATCATGAACAACCACTCCATCTTTTTCTCGAAAATACTCCACTACAGGCAGCGTGTCTTCCCGGTACCATCGTAGACGCTCTTCGATAGACTCAGCTGTATCATCCTCCCGTGCGCGTTCTACCATACGGGTACGCACTACGTCTTCTGGAGTCTCGAGGTTTATAATTTGGATATGTTCTCTTTCAAAGAAATTGAAAGCATCTTCAAGATCTGGAATCTGTCCAACGGTACGCGGGAATCCGTCAATAAGTAAATGACTCTTTGCATCAAGTCTGTTCACCATGGCCTGCCCCCAGAGCACCGCACTTAAAAAGTTAGGCTGTAACTTCCCTGACGCAAGTGTTGAAGCTACCTTGTCTTCTGCAAATGACTCTTGCGCTGCAGCAAGTGCTCGGAAGCGCCGTCCTGTCTGAATATCAACTACTCTTCGTCGGTCATTTGATTCTAGTACTTCTTTTAATTTTTCAATTTGTGTTCCTTTCCCGCTTCCTTGGGGTCCTATAAAAATAACTGTTTGTGGTTTCATACCGCATTAGTGTACAGGGGTAAAATAAAAATACAAGATTATGATGATGTTTTTAAAATAATATCTTTAAGTAGTGCGCGAAATGCAAACTCTGCATTTTCAACATAACCATCTTTATTAAGGATAACGACATCTGCAACATGTTTAGCCTTTGATTCTTCTATATAGCGAAGACGACGCATTTCTAGTTCTTCTTCTGAGATTGGAGCACGCCCACGTACTCGTTTTTGTAGCGCTTGCCAGCCTCCAGCGTCAATATATACTATCGTTAGATTCTGTTTCGGAAGAATTTGTTTTATCTGCTGAATACCTTGCAAATCCATCTCTTTGAGCACCACCCTACCTTCTTTAAGGGGCGTCATAATTTCAGATCTAGGAGTACCATATAAATTACCGCTAAATTCTGCCCACTCAAGAAATGCTCCGTCTGTGATATTTTTCTCAAAACTTTCTCTGGTAACAAAATTATACTTAACATTTTCTCTTGCCCCTTTTCTTCGTAGCCGCGTTGTGTACGTCTGTGCAAAATATACTTTGTCTGCCAACTCTCCAAGTGCATTTACCAATCGACCCTTGCCACTGCCCGAAGGTGCCATAAGCAATATTAGATGTCCAGTGATTTCTTTCATGTTCAATACATTATCAGTTTTCAATATACATGCAACAAATATGTCATGGTATGGTATAGCTATATGAGAAAAGCACACATCATCACATTGTCTGGAAAGCCTGGAAGTGGAAAATCTTCTACCTCGGATAAAGTCGCTGAGATGCTTAGCTACACCCGTTATTCTTCAGGTGATTTTGTACGAGATATCATCAAGCGCCGAAAAATTACTCTTGCAGAATTTAACAAAATGGCAACCATCGATCATACTATTGATGAGGAGATTGATGAAAAATTACGGGAATTGCGTGAACAAAAGGACATTGTTATTGACTCACGCCTTGGTTTCTACTGGATACCTGAGTCTTTCAAAGTATATCTTGATTTGGATATTGATGTCGCGACCGCACGTATTTATAAAGATGCGGTAAGTAATGCGGGGAGACAAGCGGGGGCTGGTCTTGCCTCTTCTCTTGGTGATGTACAAAAGCAAGTGCAGTCACGTCTAAATGCTGAAACAAGGCGCTTTACTGCGATGTATGGGGTTAATCCGTACGATACATCCAACTTTGATTTGGTCATCAATACCGCACGGCACAGCCCACAGACAGTAGCCCTCACAGTCTTCGATAATTACAAAAAATGGCTCAAGAGTGACGGATGGAGTGCGGTGTATTCAGAGGTACCAATGGGCTATTCTTTCGATAACAAGTATTAAAATCTTTGTAC
>CAZQWL010000049.1:0-5441 GCA_964597225.1 uncultured Candidatus Saccharibacteria bacterium
GTTGATCTGGCGAGATCAATCAACAGGTTACACTGCATTCTTTACTTCCTGTACATCAGAAATCACTATAGCTCAGTTTATTTATGTTTTTCGTGCATCCATCATACCATTAAGAGGATTATCTATTTGTTTTTACTTGGTTTTTATTTTTTGAGGAGGCTCTAAATATTTACACTTTTTTTAAGAAATAAAAGGCTGAAATTAAAATGAACATAAAGTTTTTAAACAAACTCTCATATGAAACATATCCAAGATCAAAGATCAGAATTAGGCTAACTATCGAAAACGACACCATTATGTTTGCCTCAGTGGAATACTTCACCCCCATTAATTTAGAATAAAATAACTTTATAACATTGACAAAACTATACAGCCAAATCAAAAAATAAGGGATGTAAAACAAAACAAATGAAACAGGACCACTTGAAGCAAAAATTTCTACATAATTATTATGCGTATAGGTTCCACCGCAATTAAAACCACATTCACCATGATTTACTCTATAAGGAGAGTTTAAATAGTACTGCGTATTATTTAAACCCACACCAATTATTGGAGAATTCTCAACTAGCATTAAACCTTTTGTAATCAGCCACTCCCTCTCAAGACTACTACCTGAACGTTCTACACCTGAGTCAACAGCAACAGCTAAATGACCTTTAAATCGCTCCAAGGTTTCATCAAGAGCTCCTCCTTGGTAAACAACTGTGACTACTAATATCAAAATCGGAAAAAATACAACATGTTTCTTTTTGTTAAAATTAAATACAAAATACAACAAAAATATAAAAACAATGCCAATTAAACCTTTTGTCGACATAGTAGCAATAATGAGTACGATTAATAAAGTTTGAATGAGCAGAGACAGCAGTAAGTTGTTACTTAAATCCTTCATAAAAACCCAGAGTGCTAATAAAAAAACAGAAGCTATAGCCAAAACATTCCTATTGTTATAGATTCCTGAAAACTGCAACCTAACATACAAGTCAAGAACCATTTCAGTGAAAAATATAAAAAACAGTAAAGCCACAACATTTACCAAAACAAAAAAATATGAAAAAAACCTTATAAAGGTTTCTATCTTATTATTTTTTATCAAATAAAATACAAATAAAAAACTACTAATATTATAAAAAATTACAAGGATAATGTATTTGAAGTTATCAAAACTTGACTTATAAAATAAACCTGAAAAAATAGGTAAAATCAACCAAGATAAGAAAAGTGCCACAATAAACAACTTTTTCTTATTGATCTTAAATAATTTTTTTTTAGAAAAGTAAACTATTAATACAACTAAAACAACCAGTAAAGAAACGAAAGACAGCCTACTAAAGCCATTAAAAGCGCTATATGTAGTCAACAATGAAATACTGAATAAGAAATATAGTAAATAGCTAAACATTTATATATTTATTTTTTTTTAAAAAACTTTGGATTAAAAATAATGAGTAAATATATCTAGATAAAACCAAATTAGTTCTGTTTTTAGCTGAACTTATCCTCTCAAACCTCGATAAAATCAAATTTAAGCCTTCTTTATTGAAAAAAGTAGACCCCATAAGAGTAGTTCGTATATAAGGTAAGTTATTTTTTATAAATGTATTTGAATCGTAAGTCCAGCCCATCTTACCTAGCTTGTCAGAATCTAGGCCCATTCTGGTTTTTAACATACCCCTAAGCACGAGTTTGTTTTTTAACGATTCTCGGTCAAAAAGGTAGGCTTCTGGCATTTTGGCAAAGTATTCGGCGACTTGCTGGTTTGCAAACGGCAATATCAGGTTCGAGTTAATCGAGTCTGCAAAGTTTCGAGCTTTTCGGATATGAACTTCTGCAATTGTACAAGTTGAGTAAATATCCGTTTTAAAATCAAATAAATCCCAATCTTTTCTTAATTGGCTTTCTTGTTGCCAATGCGAATAGACATTCATTGATTCTAGAAAAATTTTTTGAGTATCGGCAAAACTCAATCCACTCATCCCAAACCATTCAGCTGACGTCCGAACAAGAGGGGAAAGTAAACTCTCAGATTTAAAAAAGTATCGTAAATAACTAGCATGATGCGTGACTTTTGACAAAGCAAAAGTTTTTAACTCCCTTTGAGTGGGAGGTGTCATCATATGGCTGTCATTCCCCCCTCCATCAATAATATTTGCACCTTTTAATTCTGGCAGTTGTTGCGCATAAAGCGGATAAGCTAGAGTGACATTATCGGTACAGGGAAAAGGTGCGTTTATAAAGTAATCATCTATCGCTTGTTTATGCGAAACTTGTAGCTGATCGACTTCATACAATATTTGATGCTTAAAGCCAAGCTGTTTGGCAATTTTTGCGCTGATTTCACTTTCATCTGCCACACCTTTAGACTTATGGGTAATCAGCGTGACCTTATCCTGCCAACCCGCCTCTGCAAGCGCCAAGGCGATACTGTTGCTGTCTTTTCCAGCACTGTGAAATAAAAAGCTCGGATTGGATTCATCAATACGAGAAATTGTAGCTTCAGCGAGCATTTGTAAAATCAAATCTTCATCAGGTTGCATTTCATCTGCGTGTAATCGGTTAGCATTCATAAACGGGAATTCGTGCTTAAAATCGACCTCAATCTTGCCATTTGCAGTCGTCACCTCTGCCGTATCGCCAATACCGACAATATAAATATCTTGATATGCTGTTTTAGGCGGAGGCACCACACCACTTTGCAACAAAAATGAAATGCCTTCATCAGACACTTTTAGTGGTTTAAGGACTCGAGCATCATCCAATAACTTAGTGATGGACGTGTCATAAAGCAAAACCTGCTTACCTTCCGGCCAGTAAATATAAATCGGAAACTCACCCGCTAAATCGGATTGAATGACCAGGCTTGGTTGACTTTGAGTGTATTGGTTAATCATTTCTTGTTTGACTCTTTGATTCTAAAACATCTGTTAGTAATTCACGATGTGACTGACAGCGAAGCATATTTAATTTTGGCAAGCTGTTTCTTTTGTTAAAAAACAACTTTGCAATCGGCGTGTTTCTTGCCAAGAAGCCCAAGCCTCTAAACGTAACAGGAAAAAAGTGACGCATTACATAGCTATCTGCCTGTTTATTCACAAACGCGTGCCACTCATTTAACCAGGTTTGGTTGTTTTCAAGCTTATTTTTGTAACCTTCTATTTTCTCTAAAAACCCCCGCTTTTCATCGCCTTGCAAAAGTTGTATTCCTCCTAGCTCAACCGATTGCTTATAAGGGATAAGTTCGAGTGATTTAAAACCCTTGGCATCGACATCAAATTGCAAACTTGCCATATAACCGAGCTCCCAATCTGTGGGTGGCTTAGTTGCGTCAAAAATAAAATTGCCTAACGAGTAAATAATAGGTTTACCTTGATAATATTCATAAGCACCCGGCACATGCGGATGATGGCATATGACTGCTTCCACACCTAAGTCAATGTAGTGTTGGCAAAGTTTTCTTAGGCCTGGGCGCGGGTACGGAAAATACTCATTACCACCATGCAAAGTCACAATAACAATATCCGCTTCCTGCTTGGCTTGTTTAATCTGCTTATAATTGGTAATCGGGTCAATGGGTGCAGAACCCGCGCCACCATTTTCAGACTGATTAAACTCATGCTCGGCAATTGCTATGATCGCAACCTTAACCCCTTTTACTTCTTGAATAAAAGGTGCTTGCGCTTCTTGCAGATTTAAACCTGCACCAACAGTTGGTAAACCTGCATCCTCGCAAACCTTTAAGGTATTTTCTAAACCTTTTTTCCCATAATCTAAAATATGGTTATTTGCTAAACCAATCACAGAAAAATCTTTGAGTGCCTCAACACACAATGGATCGGCCTTTAACGCTGGGCCAGATTTATTGATTGATTTGTTATGATCACTAAGAGGACTCTCAAGATTGGTAAAAGAAATATCGGCTTGCTGAACCAAAGAACGCGCATCACCGAATACATCTGTTTTTTTATCCAATACGACGGATTCAAAATTTCGACAAGGTGCGAAGTCGCCTGTGAAGAGGATGTTAATCATTTTTAACCTTTAAGTACTTGTTAATTGTAAAAGCAGCCATTAAAAGTGCCGCAATATTCACAGAAGCAATTGCACCCATTATTTCAAAATACGGTATCAGAATTAATGCCATTAAAAAACTTGTAATCGAAGAATATAAAATTATATTTTTATATTCTTTTTCATACCCAGTAAGCATTAAATAATTTACACCAAGAGCGTTTCTTGTAAAAATCAATAGAATCCAGGGTGAAAGAAGCAATATATACTGAGAGACAATGCTATTACTCTCTCCATAAAGAAGATTAACAATGAAGCCAGAAAAAACTATAGCAAATATTGTTAATAAAGCTCCTGATGTAACCATTAAATATATAAAAGCATTGTGTTTATTTAATGTTCTAGACAGATAAGGTAAAAAAGTACTTGTTAAAATCATGCCAAATGACATCAAGACTTCTATTACTTTTGTTGCTGCTGTATATAAACCCACCACTGTATTATTTGTAAACAAACCAAGCAAAAAAACTGCTGAATTATTGTAAAGATTAGGTGCAAGTTGAACTATAAAAGCGTGGCGTCCTTCTTGATAGGCGATTTTAATTTCTACCCACTGCGGTGTTTTAAAACTTATCTTAAATTGTTTGTGAATCACGACTATTGCAAGTACAAACATTATCATCGCGGCAATTGCTTGCAATAAAGGCACTAAAAAAAAGTCCTCTTCATGTTTAATAAATAAAAACAAAGAAACCAAATATATCAGACTCGTACCCAGACTTAAAAATGTGATGTATTTCATTTTTTCCATTCCTTGGAAAAACCAGATCGGGAACAGACTTTGAAACACAACAAACGCCAAGGTAAAAAGGTATAAACTTAAGTAAGCATTGAATTTTTCAACTGATAGAACGATCAGGCTAAAGAAAATCGCACTGATCAGTGCCAAAATAACCGAAGCGCTCAGAGTGACTGAGTAAATCTTTGCTAATTTATTTGGATCATCTCTGTGTCTTGCTATTTCGCGCGTTGCGGTAATGCCAAAGCCAAATTGTATGATTGCACCAAAATATAGGCCAAGCGACAAGGCAAAGTTAACCAATCCAAAGTTTTCGATACCTATAGTTCTAACTAGGTAAGGCAGGGTAATTAAGGGAATTAAAAACTGAAAACCACGCAAAACTGAAAGTGACATAAAGTTACTGAACAGTCGCTTTTTATTTTCTGTATTAGTCAGCTTTTTTAGATTACCAATCACTTTTGGTAATACCCTTTATACCATTCAACAAACTTAGCAATCCCATCTTCAATACTGGTACTTGGTTTAAAGCCAATATCAGCAATCAGCTCATCCACATCGGCAAAGGTCACTGGAACATCGCCCGCTTGCATGGGCAATAAATTTTCTTTGGCTTTTTTGCCACATGCTG
>CAZQWL010000050.1:0-5391 GCA_964597225.1 uncultured Candidatus Saccharibacteria bacterium
TGATATAATAATCGGTATGGAAATAGAAAATGGTACCTCACATAGTGAGATGACAAAATTAATGAAGCAAAATTCAGAATTGATTGCTGAGAATAATAAATTACTAAAAAAGATTCACAGAAATGGAGTATTGAGTTTTTGGTTGAGAATTGTCTGGTTTGCAGTAATTATAGGACTACCGTTTGCATTGTATTATTATGTGCTGGGACCATACTTTGATGCCTTTGGCACGTCTTATGAAAATTTTATTGATGGTATGAATGAGCTTCCTGGACTACGTGGAATTGATCTACTTCTTAACAAGGAATAATTGATTGAAAAAAAGTTTAAAAAAGGTACAATAACATCCACTTACCAGCTCTAGGTGAGTGAGTGAACGCTTGGATAAGAGAAATCTTTCCGAAGCTAAGCTTGGACAAGATGCATGCAAGCATGCGCCTTGCTCCTCATTTGCTTGGGTAGCTCAGTTGGTAGAGCATTCGATTGAAGCTCGAAGGGTCGGCGGTTCGAGCCCGCCCCCAAGCACCAGATACAGAAAAAGCCCCCTCAGGGGGCTTTTTCTGTATCTGGTGCTTGGGGAGTAAGACGCCTGCGCGTCTTACGTGCGGACTCGAAAGACGGAACGATGTGGCTTTGTCACGAGTGAGTCGTGGTCAAGAGTACTTACTAGAATTGGAGCGAAGCGAACAATTATAGTTAGTAACTCGTGACCGAGCCCGAAGTTTCTTATGAATGTCAGCTCCTGAAAGATGGAGTATTATGAAACACTCTGAAGGATGACGAACCGTGATTTATGGTTAAAGGTACTTAATAGTTTATGAACGTGGTGAAATAAAATACGTACCAACCTGGGACTGAGTTTGCCATCAATGTCCTGCATTCTCATGCGAGCTATAAGAAATACAATATGTTACAGAGTGGTAGATATATAAACAAAAAAACCGGTCTTCAGACCGGCTTTTTCTATTCCTTAATTACTTATGTGTATGTGTCTTCACCTTCAGTCTCGTACTTCTGTCCTTGTCTACCTTCGGTAACCGAATCTCAAGCAATCCATGCTTTTCTTGTGCATCGGCTTCATCGATAAGTACTTCTTCTGGAAGCAACAACGTTCGAGTGAATGAGCCCCAGAAGAGTTCTCGATGATAGTAATCATCATCTGCTGCTTCTTGGTACTCTTCACGGACACCCTTGATGGTCACCATGTCGCGCGTGATGGCGATATCAAGGTCATCAGGGGATACTCCAGCAACGAGTGCTCGAATTATCACAGCGTCGCCTGTATGGTACATATCTACCGGAAGTTCACCTTCTTGCTGTACTTCATCATCAGAAGGATCACCTTGCCCAGAAAATTCAGATTCCTCACTCTCATCAGCATAATGATTCACTTCCACATCATCATTCTCACCAAACTCGTGGTCATCGTCAAGAATCTCGTCAGTTTGTTCTGCAGTGACTGAGCCTGTCAGTCGTTCTAAAAATGATAGTTTTTTCATAATGATGTGTATTGATGTTCCGGGTTATGGCGTGCTTCTAATAATTTTACCTTTTCAAAGATGAGTAAGAGAACAATGATACCCATCCATACGAAGAGGAACACTCCTAAAATAGCTTCTCCGCTTGAGTCCATTATAAAAAAATTAAACAATGCATGCAAGACGATAGCAATGAATAACCCAAGTGTTCCAAATGCCATTTTCAAGTGTGTACTTTTATAGTATGCCAGAGCAAGGAAGGCTCCTACCGTACCTGAGGCAAGTACATGCAAGAGTGTTGCCCCTAAAAAGCGGAGTTGTCCGTTGGTGATTGCCGTGATGGTGTCACCGACAGCAAGTGGATTGAATATAAATAATGCATTTTCAAGTGACGCAAATCCAAGTGCGATGGTGACCATGTAGATGATGAGGTCGATAGGCTCATCAACCGCTTTGTTCCACAGAATTATAATAAGTGCCGCCGCATATTTGAGTACTTCTTCAATGATTACCCAAACAAAAATGAGATTATCACCCGTATACATTTCAAGGGCCATTTTTTGCAAGGGAAGCACAAGTGGTACCACCATCATACCGCCGATAAACGCAAGGGCAATAAGAAGATAGGGCTCTGGCCTCTCTTTGTCTTCACGTAGCCAGAACCATAGCCAAAACAGGGCAGGGATAAGTCCACCTAAAAAGGCGATTGCAAATTGTGTTGATTCTGCCATGTGCCTTTATTGTAGCAAGGACGGACGGGTGCGAAGCACCCGTCCGTACATAACTTTATACCGGATACAGAAAAAGGACACCGATTGGTGTCCTGATTTTCTTTTTATATTGAGAAGACTAACAATGGGCCGGCGATACGGCCATAGAGAGTTCCTGTATATGGCTTCCATTCTGCACCAGGCTCACGAACCAGATACTCTTCCTTTCCGTTGTGCCAAAAGACTGCAAATGATTGATTTGCTTCAATAAACACATACGAGGGATTCATTGGTTGTGCTTTTTCTGAGATGATGCCTGTATCGTCCGAAAATTGAACTTCTACAAAAACCTCCGTACCCTGCATATCAATTACACCATGAAACAGAGCATTTTTGATTTCTCCGTACACACTTGTGACTCCATAATTTGAGAATGAGCCTTTTATTATCCATGTTTTGCAACACACCGGATCGTAACATTCCAGCTCGGACCCACCATCAAATGTTATATCTGCAACCTCAAGACGTCTGAACCCTTTCTTCATAACTTATCCTCCCTGTACTGATTCAAACTACACTATAAATAAAATTGTTAAAAAAAACAAGAAAAGAGAAAAGGCGCCAGTAGCGCCTTTTAGTTATTCTGGTTTGTGTTCGTAGGTATGACTTACAATTAAATCCTGAGTATTGTCCTCTTTTGGGATGTGTAGTCGGTATGGAGGCGTGTGAATATCAGGATCTTGGATTGTGAGTTTTACAATCCCGTTTTGTACTTTTCCTGCAATTGCAGTAAAAGTGCAGTGGTTGTTTTTACATTGCCCACATACGGTCCTGGTTTTTTTACAGAAAGATATGATGCAAATACGTATGGCCATGTCTGCCTCTTATTTTTTGTTTCGGTACTTTTTCTACGATACCATATCAAATATAGATGTTGATGCAAACATAAAAGACCGGCAAGCTACGCTTGCCGGTCTTTTATGTTTCGTTAGTGTCCAACATCAGGCCATGATTCCACCATCAGCACATCCTGCTTCTTCATATCTTTAGGAAGTTCTTGCCAGATTGTTTCAGTCACAAATGGCATGTATGGGTGCAGTATCTTAAGTGAAGTGGTGAGGTATTCTCGAAGTAGTCTTTGTCGTGAGGCTTTCATCGCTGCGTCATCTGAAGAGAGAAGAGGCTTGGACTCCTCGATAAGCTCACTTGCGAAGTAGTCCCATACAAAGTGATATAGTTTCTCAGCAGCGATGTCAAACCGGTCGTCATCCATGTTTTTGGTAATCTCGGAAACTGCAGTGTTTAGTTTCTCCTCAATATTTTTTGCATCAGCTTCATTGAGTTCTGCGTCCGCAGGCATGTCTCCTGTGGCGTCAAGTGTAAAGCGTGTGATATTCCAAATCTTGTTTGCAAACTTCTTGTGGGCATTTACTTTATCTGGGTCGAGGTTCATGTCGCTTCCTGGAGCATTGTTCACTATAAGTCCCATACGCAAAGCATCAGTTCCAAAGCGGTCTTGAATCTCAATCGGTGCAATTACATTGCCTTTACTCTTACTCATCTTCACTCCTTTCTTATCACGTACCATCCCGTGGAGGTACACTTTCTTAAAGGGCACCTTTCCCGTTCGGTAAATCCCGAGCATTATCATACGCGCCACCCAGAAAAAGATAATGTCTTTTCCTGTTTCCATTACTGAAGTAGGGTAGTATTCTTTGAAGTCATTGCCATCAGGGAAGTCGGTAGTAGCAAGGGGCCACTGTCCAGAAGAGAACCATGTATCGAATGTGTCTGGATCTTGTTCTACTTCACCATCACACTTCGTACACTTCGTGATTGAGTCATCGATGTCTACCATGCCGTGCCCGCACTTGGTACAGATTTTGGCAGGGATAGGTATACCCCAGGCAATTTGTCGAGCAATTGGCCAGTCTTCTATTTTGCTCATCCAGTCTCTAAAGACACGTTCATCACGGTCAGTTACGAATTCAAATTCTTTATTATCAAGTGCTACAATCGCTTTTTCAGCCAATGGTTTCATTTTCACAAACCATTGCTCTTTAACCTGCGGTTCAATCTCACGATTACATTTGTAGCAGCAGGGAACAGAGTGCTTATAGTCTTCATCTATCTTTACCAGTAACCCCTTTTCATCCAGCGTCTTCACAATAGCTTCTCGAGCGTCTTTTATATTGAGACCTTCATACTCACCTGCGATAGGGAGCAGCTTGCCGCGCCAGTCGATGATTTGTTCATAGTCTAGGTCGTGACGCTGAGCAATTTCGAAGTCTATGTTTGAGTGCCATGGGGTAATGGTCATCACTCCAGAGCCCATTTCTGGGTCTCCAGCCTCATCTTTGATGATGGTTGCAGTAATCGGTCCATTGATCCACTCAAGTTCAATTTTCTGACCATGCTCGTACTCTGCATAGCGTTCGTCGTCTGGGTGCATCACTACATACTTGTCACCAAACTTCGTTTCAGGACGTGATGTACCGATGACAAATGGCCCGTATTGGAAGTAGTAGAACTTACTGGTACGTTCATCATGCTCAACCTCTAGGTTTGAGAATGATGTTTGGTGCTTTGGGCACCAGTTTACCGTCCGTCGTCCTCGATAGAGTAACTCGTCTTCTTCAAGTGTTTTGAAGGTGTCGTGTACTACTTTGATTACTCGGTCATCGAGTGTAAACAACTCTCGGCTCCAATCACAAGACGCACCAAGTGAACGCACTTGGTCTTCCATCATTGCTTTATTTTCTTGCACGAAGTCGAATATTTCAGAACGTAGTTCTTCGTTGGTCATGTCAAAGCGAGAGCGCTTTTGTTTTTGGAGATGTTTTTCATATACTGCCTGAGTTTCAAAGCCGGCATGGTCTGACCCGGGGAACCAAACTGCTTTCTTTCCTTTCATTCGTTCAAAGCGAATCATGATATCTTCAACAGTCACAAACAGCGCGTGTCCCGCATGAAGGGAAGCATTTGCGTTGGGAGGAGGCATCACAATAGAGAATGGCTCGCTACGCTCGCCATCTGCATTTGCAGGTAAATTATCAGGATTAAAATACCCCGAAGTCTCCCACATCTTGTAGATGCCCTTCTCATGTTCAGCCGGGTCGTACGGCTTTAAAAATACTTCTGGGATGTTTGTTTGTGTGTTGTTTTCACTCATGCGTATGCTAATTAGTTAGAGGTCGATAATA
>CAZQWL010000051.1:0-2170 GCA_964597225.1 uncultured Candidatus Saccharibacteria bacterium
TGATCAATATACAACGCACCAATAAGCGCCTCAAATACATTCGCAAGGATGTATTGTCGAGCACGCCCCGTGTCTTTTGCTTCTCCTTTGGACATCAGCAAGTAGTCATTGATACCAAGCTTGGTTGCCGACTCAGCAAGCGATACCGTGTTCACCAGCGCTGCGCGTACTGCGGTAAGCTCCCCCTCGGGTTTATCAGTGTATTTATGAAATAGGAAGTTGGTAACAACCAACTCCAGCACCGCGTCTCCAAGAAACTCGGTGCGTTCATTATGCTCCTGTTTTGCGTCACGGTTTTCGTTAAGGTATGAACGGTGTGTAATAGCGGTCAGCAGGTGTATTTTATCAGTAAAGGTAAATCCAATAAGCTTTTCTACTTTTTCTATGTTTTGTTCTATATTTATTTCTTCTGCCATAATTTTAGTTTTAGTTGGTAGGCTATAGGCTGTGGTCACGATCAAAACAACCTGATACACAAAATAGATTACAAATAGTTTCCATAAACATTCTCTAATCTACTAACGTATCACTTTTACTATACACCAAGCATAATTTTTTGCGAGAAACCTCACGCCTCACTGATTGCTAAAAAATAGAGTGCACTTCAAGGCATGCAAGAAATTTTACATGAGTGGGGCGTGTAGCCCAGCGAGATAAAAAACCACCTGTTGTAACGTATATTATTTTTCAACGACTCGTTGTTAAGAAATAAAATGAATACAAGGCGTGGGAAGAAAATAATATGAGACCTACGTATAGTAGGATGAGTATTATTTTACTGAACCACAACGCAGTAGTCGTTTTATTTCTTAGCAACGAGCATGGTGATGGCTTTGGTTACGATGGGCAGGATATCCTCATAAAAATTCAAATCCAAAATATCAGCCACCTTAAACCACTGCGCATCATCAAGACCACCTTTATTTTCAAGCTCAAGCTCGGTATATGTAGACTCTGCCAAGAAATATGTCACCTGCTTTCGCACCTTACCAAGCTCTGGATGTGACGCTACATATTCATTGAAACCAAGTTCTGCTTCGATAGTCGCATCAAGAGCCATCTCTTCTTTCAGAGCCCTCACTGCCCCATCTTTAATCTCTTCACCTTCAGCAATTTTTGACTTTGAAAGAGTCCAATGTCCAAAAATATCATGCACTAATGCGAGATACATCACATCATTCTCCATCGCGTACACCACTGCTCCGGCAAGTCGTTGAATGGGCATTTGGTCAAATGGTACAGCTTTCTTTTTCTTTCCTTGCTCTTCCTTCCCTGGTTCACCAATTTCTTTATACACTGCACCAAGCACCCCATTTACAAACCGACTACTATTTTCTCCTCCAAATTGTTTGGCAAGTTCAATAGCTTCATTAATAGCCACCTTCGCAGGCACCTCTTTTCTATCTGCAAATAAAAGCTCATAAAGTCCGAGTCGTAGAATATTTCGGTCTACTGGTGAAATACGATCAATAGGCCACTCAGGGGCTGCTTTTTCAATTACTTGATCGAGTTCTGGTTTCTTCCCCAAAACACCATCAAGAAGCTTTTCTATAAAAGGATTGTCAGTTTTATTAGGTGCGAACTCTTCTACGTTTCGATTGAGGACTTCAAGCGTCCCCTTTTTGTCCATATTATTTAAATCCCACTCGAAGAGGGTTTGAAGAACGATTGATCGCGATAAATGTCGATTTGCCATAAAATAATGTACTACTTCTACTGCCCCCAAGTATAGCACCTCCTACACCCTAGATATGTGTAAAATATGGGGATAGATAAAAACGTCCTTCATGGACGTTTTTATGGTGTTATTTCTTGTTTTCTGTTTCTACCACTTCTGCGTCAGAAACCTCTTCTGCTTCTGTAGGGACTGCTGCCTCTGATTGTGAGCTGATTGCGTCCTTCTTAGCCTGCATTCGTTCATTTCGCTTTGCTTTTTTCGCAGCAAGATCAATTACCTGACGTCCTTTATAGAAACCACATTCTAAACACATGTGGTGTGGTCGGTGCTCAGCTCCACAGTTCTTACACACAGCCAATGTAGCTGCCTTAAGCGCGTGGTGTGAACGGCGGTTCTTTGTATGAGCCCGCGTATGTCGCATTCGAATTACCATAAGATTTGTTACTTAGTGGGCAGAACTATAACAAATGTGTGTAAAATTGCAATAGAAAA